>JANXVK010000071.1 GCA_025351675.1 Rhizobacter sp. | reverse complement strand
GGTGGCCTGCGCGAAGTACGTCGAGCCGATCGGCTGGAAGAGCAACGCGACGGTGCTGCGCGCGGTGCGGGAGTTGCTGGCCTGCGGGTTGTTGATCGAGACGCGCAAGGGCGCGCGTCCGAACAAGGCGGCATGGTTCGCGCTGTCGTGGCTCGAACTCGATCAAGGGCAGGGCCTGGACATCGACCCGAAGCTGTACCGGCGCGGCGACTACATGCGGCCCGATACGCCCGCGCCGATCAGCGGCAACGCGCGCACTGCGAAGGCGACCGAGGCCCGCAAGCTGGCGGCGCTTAGAAAAAGGGCTGAAAAGCAAAACGCATCGCTTACACCGTCCAACGGTGCAGTGAAGGGGCGCATTGCACCGTGCAACGGTGTAAGGGCTTCGATCCTTGCACCGTTGGACGGTGCTGTCCGGGGCACTTTGGAGGAGCCCTCTACACCGTTGCACGGTGCGTATCTAGAAATACCATCTGCCCCGGCGACGGCGGGAGGTGTTGGCGTTGGGTCCGCGTTCATCAGCCCTTCGTTGATCGCAGGCTTGAAGCGCAAGCCCGGCGAACTGGCGCCCTGAGTTGCGGGCGCCAAATGTCAACGGAGGTCAACAAACGGCGCGCGCAGATCCGATACGGAAAACCGGCCGCAACACCAATGCCGGCGCGGCTTTGCAATGAAAAGGTCGGCAAGAGTCGGCGCAATCTCGCTCATGATTTCGTTTTCTGTGGACTGCCAAACCTGCTCCGAGGCCCGGTGTACGAGACCCGGGGGGCTCAGATCTCTGGGGGTTCGCAAGAGGGAAACCGCTCGGCATCGCACGCAGACAATATTTCGCGCGTTGGAAGGTAATCAAAAAATGGGACGAGGTGGTTCTCGAAATGGTGCTGGCAGACCGGCGATGCACGTCAAGGCCGAACATTGCCGGCGCATCGACGTGCGACGCTGGCAGCGTGAAGGCATCTTGCAAGACGGCAGGGCGGGCGGCTGGCAGTGGACAGACCCAGACACGGGCAAGCAGATGGCCGCGATCGGGTATCGGGCCAACGGCAGCAGCGTGACGTTGAACTACTCGATCGACGGCAAACCGACCACGCAAATCGTTTGGCTGACCGAGACTGCGTGCAACTACGGCGGCACTCGGCAATGGTTCACATGCCCGATCCGGGGCGAGCGTGTCGCGGTGCTGTTTCTGCGGGCCGGCCGCTTTGCCTGTCGGCACTGCCAGCGCATCGCCTACGGCAGCCAATCCGGCGACCTGTGCGACCGGGCTTGGCGCAAGCAGGCAAAGGTAGAAGCGAAGCTTGGGCCGAACTGGGCACGGCCGAAGGGCATGCACTCGACAACGCGCGAGCGCTTGGTGTCGATCATTCTGGAGTGCGAGGAACGGCGCGATGCTGCGCTGTCGGGATATCTCGACGCGATGCTGCGCCGCTACCCGAGCCTGCGAAGCGACCCGCTGTTGCGCATGCGTTAGCGCGCCGCGCTGGGGGCATTTTTGGGGGCATCTAGACCCATGAAATTTCGGAGAGTGAGGCTGGCTGTGGCTTGGCCGTTACTGTTTGAGTGACCCCAGCACCAGACAAGACAGTGCGGTCGATATCGAACTCAACGCCCCGGCAGTCTTGCGCTGCCGGGGCGTTGCTCTTTGCGCTGACCGGCGTTGCGCGCTTGGCTCAGACCGCGACCGGCGCCTTGATCGCCGGATGGTGCGCGTAGTCGAGCACCTCGAAATCTTCGTACTCGTAGTCGAAGATCGACGCCGGTGTGCGCTTGATCGCGAGCGTCGGGTAGGCGTGCGGCGTGCGCGCGAGTTGCAGCGCGACTTGCTCGGTGTGGTTGCTGTAGAGGTGGCAGTCGCCGCCGGTCCAGATGAAATCGCCGACCTTCAGATCGCATTGCTGCGCCAGCATGTGCGTCAGCAGCGCGTAGCTCGCAATGTTGAACGGCACGCCGAGGAAGATGTCGGCGCTGCGCTGGTAGAGCTGGCAACTGAGCCGGCCCTCGGCAACGTAGAACTGAAAAAACGCATGACACGGCATCAGCGCCATCTTGCTCAGGTCCGCCACGTTCCATGCGCTGACGATGATGCGGCGCGAGTCGGGGTTGGTCTTCAGCTGTTTCACGACCTCGGCGATCTGGTCGATGTGGCCGCCGCCTGGCGTCGGCCACGAGCGCCACTGCACGCCGTAGACCGGGCCGAGGTCTCCGTCGGGTTGGGCCCATTCATTCCAGATCGTCACGCCGCGTTCTTGCAGCCACTTGGCGTTGCCGTCGCCGCGCAGGAACCAGAGCAGTTCGAGAATGATCGACTTCAGGTGCACCTTCTTCGTCGTGACGAGCGGGAAGCCATCGCTCAGGTCGAAGCGCATCTGGTGCCCGAACACGCTGGTCGTGCCGGTGCCGGTGCGGTCTGATTTGTAGACACCGTGCGTGCGCACGTGGCGCATGAAATCTTCGTACTGCGAGCGGATCGGGCGGGCGGAGGAGGGCATCGCGGCGGCGTCTTTCAAGAGAGCACCCCCAAGACCGGGCTGCGCCCGGCCCGCCTCCCGCGGGGGTTTGAGCAGAGTGGAAAAGCCACATTTGCTCAAGAGGCTGCAGCGATTATCTATGCGCCCGCCGGCGCGCCCGATCGCGTCAGGCCGGTGCCGGTTCGCGCAGGAAGATCTCGACGCGGCGGTTCTTCGCGCGGCCCGCTTCGGTCGTGTTCTCGGCCACCGGTTCGCGCTCGCCGCGGCCCGCGGTTTCGACCCGCGCGCCCGCGACGCCGCGGGTCGTCAGGTAGTCGCGAACGCCTCGGGCGCGTTCGACCGACAGCGGGTTGTTGATCGCCTCGGAGCCGGTGTTGTCCGTGTGACCAACGATCATCAGGCGTGCCGTCGGGTCATCGCGCAGGCTGCTCGCGAACGGGTCGAGCACCGCACGCAACTGCGGCTTGATCGCGGCGCTGCCGGTGTCGAAGGAAATGTCGTTCGGGATGTTGAGCTTGAGCTGGTTGTCGGCGGTGCGCGTGACCTCGACGTTCGTGCCGCGGGTCGCCTGCTCCATGGCGTAGCGCCGGTCTTCCATGCGTTTGGACCAGAGGTTGCCGGCGACCGCACCGAGCACGCCGCCGATGACGGCGCCGGTGCCTGAGCTGCCGCCAGTGACACCGCCCAGCACGGCGCCTACACCCGCGCCAACGCCGCCGCCGACAGCGGTGCCCCGTTGACGCTCGCTCATCTCTGCACAACCGCTGGCGAAGAACGCGGCCGAAGCGATCGCGCAAGCGCCGAAGCGAAGGGTGAAGTGGGTGTTCATTTGGTTGTCTTCCAGAAAAAAAACGACGGGATGCGGAGGTCCGCTCGATGGATCCATTTTCACGAGCGCTTGTGACACTCCGTGTCGGACCGGCCCAAGCGCTTGCGTCAGTCGAAGACTACACCGTCAACGTGATCAGCGATCAAACTGCAGCGCCGCCAGTCGCGCGTACAAGCCGCCGGATGCGACCAGCTGCGCATGCGTGCCGGTCTCGACGATCTCCCCGGCCTCCATCACGACGATGCGGTCGGCGCGCTGCACGGTCGCGAGCCGGTGCGCGATCACCAGCGTCGTGCGGTCCTTCATCGCCGATTCGAGCGCGGCCTGCACCATGCGCTCGCTCTCGGCGTCGAGTGCGCTGGTGGCTTCGTCGAGCAGCAGCAGCGGCGGGTTCTTCAGCATCGCGCGTGCGATAGAAATGCGCTGGCGCTGGCCGCCCGACAGGCGCACGCCGCGCTCGCCCAGAAAGGTTTTGTAGCCCTCGGGCAGGTCGGCGATGAAGTCGTGCGCGAACGCGGCCTTCGCGGCGGCGATCACCTCGGCATCGCTCGCATCGGGCCGGCCGTAACGGATGTTTTCCATCGCATCGGCGGAAAAGATCACGCTGTCCTGGGGAACGATGCCGATGCGTGCGCGCAGTGCGTCGAGCGAGGCCTCTTCGAGATCGGCGTGGAACGCCGAGGCGCTCGTGGCGAAGCCCTGCGAGTTCGGCACCTCGAAGTAGCTCTCCAC
>JANXVK010000069.1 GCA_025351675.1 Rhizobacter sp. | reverse complement strand
GCCAGCGTGGCGCTGCGCCGAGATGTCGTCGACCCAGCCCGCCAAGTAGGCCAGGCTCCAGTCGGTGAAGGCCAGCAGCGAGCGCGGCGCGGCGGTCTGGTTGGCCAAGTGGGTGTTGTAGAGCTGTTCGCAGGCCCAGGCGCCTTCGCCGAAGTCTTTCAGCCCGACCATGCGCGAGCTGCCCTTCAGCGTGTGGAAGGCGCGCCGCAGCGTGGTCAGCAAGTTCAGGTCGTCGGGCGCCTCGGCGAGCGCGGCGCTCGCGTCTTTCGCGTTGCCGAGCACCTCGCGCGCTTCCTCAAGGAAGATCTCGCGCATCTCGCCGTCCTGCGCGAGTTGGGCGCTGCCGGTCGACAGTGCGAAATCGAGTGTCATCGGCGCACTGACCGCACCGCGCGGCGCCGGCGTCGCGACCGGGTCGATGCCCACCGGGTCGGAGGCGGTCGAGACGAAATCGACCAGAGCCTCGGAGAGTTCGCCGCGCACCGCCGCCGATTCGGCGCGCGAGTCGCCGGCCCGCTGCAGCGCTTCCTGGGCTTTCAGCACCGTGGCGGCGAGCGCGGGCTGATCGGCAGCCTGCGCTTCGTGCGACAGGCGCTCGAGATCGCGCGCCACCTCGGCCAGCGGCACGTCGTCGCGCACCGAACTGAAAGCGAGCAATTGCGCCTGCTCGATCAGGCGCTGGTCGACGGGCACCGCGGCGGTTGCGCCGGGCGCCGACGCGAGCGCATGCGCCTCGCCGCGGCCCATCACCGGGTTCAGCGTGCCGGCGGCGGCGTCGTAGCTGAACAGCAACTTCGCCATTTGCGGCTGCACGCTGAGCATGTCGATCAGGAAGCCGAGCGCGCCCAGGTTGCCGGCCAGACGATCGAACACACCGCTCTGCGCGACCCGCTCGGCATCGACCTCGGTCGACGCCAGCGCGTCGATCTCGTCGCGCATGCGCAGCAGCGCCGCCGCGGCGTGGTCCATGCCCAGCACCGAGAGCACGCCGCGCATCGCCGCGAGCTGGCCCGGCACCGGGATCAGCACCTGGCGTTCTTCGGGACGGCGGAAATACTGGTCGATCAGCTTCTCGGCCTCCGACAGGCTGGCACGCAGCTCCTGCACCACGCTGCCCATCGTCTGGCGGTCGGAGACGCGGCGGTACAGGTCCTCCATCCAGCCTTCGAGCGGCTCGGGCACTTGGCCCTCGCGCACCGCCGCGAGCCGCTCGGCCAGGCGCCGCACGCGCGCGGCCTGTTCGGGATGATCAAAATCGATGTCGTCGAGTGCGGCCTCGACGTAGAGCAGGCTGGTCGCGACCTCCATCGCCAGCGGCGCCGGCGGCGCAGCGCCGAGCTGTTGGGTCTGGGCGATCGACTGCTGCAGTTCGGCCGCGAGAGTGTCGCCGAGCGGAAACAGCTTCTTCAGCGATTCGCCGACCAGCGCGAACTGCTCCGACAGGCCGGTCATGCGGTGCATTTCGCCGCCGGCCACAGCCGACCAGGCATCTTTTGCCGCCACCACGCGTTTCCTCGCCTGCGCGATCACCGCCGGGTCGAAACGGCCGAGCACGCTGATGCCGTAGTCGACCGGTACATGGTGCGCGAGCCCCCAGGCCTGGCGCACCGCAGCCAGCCGCGGCGCGTTGCGGCCGTCGCCGGGCGAGGCGCTCTGGGCGCAGAAGAACAGCAGGTCTTGCGCGAGCCGCTCCGAGACCTCGGACTCGCCGCGCGCGAGGATCCGGTACTGCGCGAGCAGCCGCGAGGCGACGCGCTTGCTGAACACGTCGAAGCCGAGCAGGCCTTGGGCTTGGGCCTCGAACACCGCGGAGGCGAGCTTCCACAGCGTTGCCGCCTGCGTCTGCGCCGCGCCGGCGCCGAGCCCGGCGCAGAGGTCGCTCATGCGGCCGGCGGTGGGCGCCGGGTCGGCGGCGCGCATCAGCGGCAGCAACTCCGCCTCGATCGCGGCCTGGGTGGCGGCGTCGTGCTGCAGCGGGTGGGCCGACGGGTCGGACGGCAAGTCGCGCCATTGCCAGTCGAGCGGCCACAGGTCGGCCGGGTGGACCCGATTGGCGCCGCCGGCTTCCTGCACCGCGCGGTATTGCGGGAACAGCGAGAGTGTGGAGACCTGCTTGCCGGCGAGCAGCCGGCTCAGGTAGTCGAGCAGCGCGAACGATGCGCGCTCGATGTCGTCGACGACCGGCGTCGTCAGCTTGTGCGGCTTCGCGACGAAGCGCTGCACCAGCGCCTCGGTCGCGCGCAAGACCATCGCCGCCGCCGGTTGGCCGACGAGTTCGAGCGCGCCGACGCCCTGGTGGATCTGCGAGCGCGCATTGCGCAGCACCGCCGGATCCACCGCGTCGATGTCGGTGCCGACGAGCGCGTCGGTCTCCTTGACGAAGCGGCGCAAGGCCTTGTGCGCCGCGTCGAGCGAACGGCGCAGCTCCTCGTGGACCCACGCCAAGGCGCTCAGGTCGTCGCTGCTGGGGTCGTCCGTCGGGTTCATGACAGCCCCCCGATCGCCGAGTACGTCGATCGACCCCCCGAGGGGGTCTCGCCCGGCTTCGGGCGGCCGGGCGCTCGGGCTCGGCGCGATTCAACGTGCATGGGTCGGATCATCGTGGCGCTCATGGTTCGTGCGGGCCGATCATTCGATCTTGAAGCGCGCCACCGACTGCTTCAGCTCTTCGGCGTTGCGCGACAGCTCGCGCACCATTTGCGCGGTCGAGCGCGTGCCCTCGCCGGTCTGCTCGGTCACCGCGAAGATGTGCTGGATGTTGGCCGCGACCACGTTCGCCGACTGCGCTTCGCTGAGCGCCTGGTTCGAGATCGCGCCGATCAGGTCGGCGAGCTGGCGCGAGACGCGGTCGATTTCGCCGAGTGCGGTACCGGCCGCGTCCGACAGTCGCGTTCCCTCGACCACGCCCTGGGTGCTGCGCTCCATCGCGCCGACCGCATCCTGGGTGTCGGTCTGAATCGTCTTGACCAACGCCGCGATCTGGCGCGTCGCGTCGCCGGAGCGTTCGGCCAAGCGCTGCACTTCTTCGGCGACCACCGAGAAGCCGCGACCCGCTTCGCCGGCCGAGGCCGCCTGGATCGCCGCGTTCAGCGCCAGCACGTTGGTCTGTTCGGTAATGTCCGAAATCAGCTCGGTGATTTCGCCGATCTCCTGCGACGATTCGCCGAGGCGCTTGATGCGCTTCGAGGTTTCCTGGATCTGGTCGCGGATCGAGTTCATGCCGCCGATCGTGTTCTGCACCGCGCGCAGGCCCGACTCGGCCGCCTCCAGCGACTGGCGCGCGACCGCCGCGGTTTCCTGCGCCTGACCCGACACGTCGTTGATTCGGCCCGCCATCTGCAGCACCGACTCGCCGGTGTCGCGGATCTCGCGCAGTTGCTCGCTTGACGCGGCCAGCAGCTCGGTCGAGGTCGCCTCGACCTGCTGGGTCGTGTCGGTCACGCGACCGACCGTGCCCTGCACCTGCGCCACCAGCGTGCGCAACTCTTCCACGGTGTAGTTGACCGAGTCGGCGATCGCGCCGGTGATGTCTTCGGTGACCGTCGCCTGTTGGGTCAGATCGCCTTCCGCGACCGCCTGCAGCTCGTTCATCAGACGCAGAATCGCCGCCTGGTTCGCATCGTTGACGCGCTTGGCTTCCTGCTGTTCGCGTTCGGCCGCGACGCGCTGGCCTTCCGATGCGATCGCGCGTTCGGTCTGGTCGCGCACATACAAGCGCAGCAGCCCGGCGGCGCCGAGCAACAGCACGACCGCCGAGAGCAGCAGCAGCAGCAGGCTCGCGCCGCTGAAGCCGGTTTCCTTTGACAGCCGGTCCTGCACGACCTCAAGCCCTTTGCGCAGCGGTTCGCTGTCGGCGACGATGCCGGCCTGCGCCTCGCGCGCCGAGACCAGCCCCTGCAGGTTGCCGAGAATCCCGCTCGCTTGGGTGCGGGTCTCTTCGTACTGCTTCATCAGCGTGACCAGGCGCTCCCGGGTCTGGGCGTCTTTGGTGGCCGGCAGGCGCAGTTCGGCGTTGCCGTCGAGCAAGCCCTGGCCGATTTCGCGGAACGTGTTCAGGTCCTTGCCGAGCAGAAAAACCGCCTCGGGGCTCACGCCCTCCATCGTCAGGAATTCGTTGGCCGACTTGCCGATGCGCTGCGTCAGCATCACGAGCTGGCCGACGGCCGAGAGCTCGGCCGGCGAGGCATCCTGCTGCAGCTTCAGCGACGACACCGTTTCGGCGGTCTCGAGCAGGTCGGACGACTGGCGGTTGATCGCGCGCAGCGCCTGGCCGACCTGGGTCAGGATCTTCTGCTGGTCGAGCACGGTCTTGGCGTTCTTCTCGGCCTTGTCGACGAACGGCAGCATCGGCTCGATCGCGTCTTGCACGCCCGACGGCGCGGCCGGGATGTCGCCTTCGCCGGTGCGCAGACCGCGCACGTTCTTCACCAGCACGTCGGCGCTTTCCTTCACTTCGGGGAACGCCGCGGCGCTGCCGATCAAGGCCTGGGAGACCGACTTCGCCAGCCGCTGCGACTGCATCAGCGCCTGACCGCTGGCGCCGACCTGGGCCGCGCCGCGGTTCGCCGAGTAGAGCGACCACACCGTCGTCAGGATCAGGCCGATCAGGCCGATCGCGACCATCACGAACAGGATGCGCTGCTGCTCCGCCACCGGGCGGGCGCCGATGATCGGCAGGCCGGTGCCGGCCGCTGCAGGGTCGAGCTCGGTATCCTGGATGCGCGTCTCCGAGAAGTCGGCCATCTCCGATGGCGCGGCCTCCGAGATGATTGAGGTGTCGAGGTCCTGGTTCTGCTGCTGGGTCGGTACGTCGTAACCGGTGCCGCCGCTGGCCGCAGTCGGCGCGCCGTCGCCAGCCCTCAAGGCCGTGCCGGTCGCGTCGGGCAAGGCCGGATCGTCTTTCGGACCCCGGCCCGTGATCTTGTTCAGGAAGCTCATATCGCCCTCTTGCGGTCTTGTCTGCGGGTCTCGACGCCGGCGGCGCTCAACCCACGATCTTCAGGAATGTTTCGTCGTGCACCAGCTCGGACAGCATCAGTTCCTGCCAGAGCCGGCCCGACGCATCGCGCAAGCGCGCGCCGACGAACGCCGGGCGCGCCGTGCCGTCCTGCGGCTCGGGCTTCAGTTCGTCTTCGCTGCGCAGGCCCGAGAGCCGGTCGACCATCAACACGCAGTTGATGTCGAGCGCTTGATTGAACCCGACCAGGCGCGACTGCGTCTCGCGGCCCGCCTCGGCCGACTTGACACCGAGAAAGCCGGCCAAGTCGACCACACCGTGCAGGTGCCCGCGCAGGTTCGCCACGCCGACGAACCAGCGGTGGCTGTACGGCACCGGCAGGATCGGCGCGAGCGCGAAGATTTCACCCGCCTCGCGCAGCGGCAACAGAAAGCCGCGCCCGCTCGATTCAATCGCGAGCCAGGATTGCGCGCGCGCTTGCGTGCGCGCCGCCTGCAAACGCTCGGCAAGGCGGCTCTGGAGGTCGCGAAGGGCTTGCTTGTTGGCCATTGGGTCAGACGGCGCCGGGCCGCCAAGGGCCACGCAGGGGCCCCTTCGTGGCCTGTGCGGCTGCACCCCCTCGGCGGGCGGCGAACGAAGTGAGACCAAGGGTCATCATTTTTTCAGTCGAACGCGTGAATCTTCGCCACGAGTTCTTCGGCGTTGACCGGCTTGACGATGTAATCGCGTGCGCCTTGGCGCATGCCCCACACCTTGTCGGTTTCCTGGTTCTTGCTCGTGCACATGATCACCGGCACGCCGCTGAAGCGCGGGTCGCGGGTGATCGCGCGGGTCAGCTGAAAGCCGTTCTGACCGGGCATCACCACGTCCATCAGGATCAGGTCGGGCTTCTCTTCGCCGAGTCGGCGCATCGCCTCCTCGCCGTTCTCGGCGGTGCGCACAGCGTAGCCGCGCTTGACCAGCAGGTCGGAGAGGTAGTGCAGTTCGGTCTTCGAGTCGTCGACCAGCAGGATCTTCTGGATCGTCATGTCTTTTCCCCGGGGTCGGCAGCGATGTTCGGTGGATGGATCGACGCGATCAGGCACCGCGCCGGTGCTGCGCCACGGCCTGCAGGAGCTGGTCTTTGGTGAAGGGCTTGGTCAGGTAGGCTTCGGAGCCGACCATGCGGCCGCGGGCCTTGTCGAACAGGCCGTCCTTGGAGGACAGCATGATCACCGGCACGCTGGCGAATCGGGTGTTGCGCTTGATGATCGCGCAGGTCTGGTAGCCATCGAGCCGCGGCATCAGGATGTCGCAGAAGATCAGGTCGGGGTCGTGGTCGTTGACCTTGGCCAGCGCATCGAAGCCGTCCTCGGCCAGCAGGACCTCGTAGCCGCCCTGCTTCAGAAATATCTCGGCGCTGCGCCGGATCGTATTGCTGTCGTCGATGACCAGCACCCGGATCGCGGGGTCGGCGGGGGCCTGATTGCTCAACCGGCATTCTCCTCAACGACACGTTGGTTCGGCGGGGCGAGCCCGCCTTGTGGCCGTCGGCTTTTTCAGCTCTGCCGGCGTGATTTTCGTCAGACGTTATCGGCCCGGATCGGTCAGATCTGAACCATTTCGAAGTCTTCCTTGCGCGCGCCGCACTCCGGGCAGGTCCAGTTCATCGGCACGGCCGCCCACGCGGTGCCGGGGGCGATGTCATGCTCGGGGTCGCCGGCCGCCTCGTCGTAGATCCATCCACAGATCAGGCACATCCAGGTTTTGGGGTCGGTCACTTTGTTCTTTGGGTTCAATGTCGGCCCCAGGCCGGCCGAGCCGGCCGCCCCCACGGGGGGGTATGAGCACAGCGGCAGAGCCGCAGTCGCTTATGAGGGCGCGTTGCTTCACTACAATGCAGCCAGATTGTAGCCACCCGATTTGTCGAAAAACCAAGTCTTTGTAGGTACATACGCAACATTCTTCACATTCGTCTAGAGGTTCGGCCGAGCCGATTTTCAGGCCGCCGCCGCCTCTTCTCGCAACGCTCTCGGGCCCCTTCGATGACCGCTGAAACCCCCACCCCCGAGACCGATACCGACGACGCGCAAGAGCAACCCGCGCCCGCCTGCGTGATGAGCTTCAACGCCAGCGACCCGAGCGGCGCCGGCGGCATGGCCGGCGATGTGTCGACCATCGCCGCGATGGGCGCGCACGGCCTGCCGGTCGTCACCAGCATCGTGATGCGCGACACCGCCGAGGTCTTTGACCACCACCCGATCGACGCCGACGTGATCGCCGAGCAGGCCCGCAGCATTCTCGAAGACGTGACGATCGCGGCCTGGAAGGTCGGGTTTCTCGGCTCGACCGAAGGCGTCAGCGCGGTCGCCGAGATCCTCTCCGACTACCCCGATGTGCCGCTGGTCGCGTACATGCCAAACCTGTCGTGGTTCGAGGAAGACGAGCTGCAGAGCTACCTCGACGCCTTTCGCGAGCTGGTGCTGCCGCAGACCGAGGTGCTGGTCGGCAGCCACCAGACGCTGACCGACTTTTTGCTGCCCGAGTGGGACAACGAGCGCCCGGCTTCGCCGCGCGAGCTGGCGGTGGCGGCCGGCGAGCACGGCACGCGCTACGTCTTGGTCACCAGCGTGCCGCTGCCGGATCAGTTCATGGACAACGTGCTTGCCTCGCCGCAGGGCGCGATCACCGGCGAGAAGTTCGAGCGCTTCGAGGTCGCGTTCGTCGGCGCGGGCGACACGCTGGCCGCCGCGCTTGCCGCACTGCTGGCCACCGGCGCGGATTTGACCGCCGCGGTCGGCGAGGCCCTGGCCTTTCTCGACCAGGCGCTCGACGCGGGGTTCCGCCCCGGCATGGGCAACGTGATCCCGGATCGCTTCTTCTGGGCCCTGCCGCCCGGCGAGGAAGGTGAAGACGAGGAAGGCGAGCCCGGCGCCGAAGAGGCCGCGCCCGACGACGAGACGCCGCCGAGGAGCCCGCGCCATGTCCACTGAAAAGACGAACGCACACCTCTTCGAGCGTGCCCAGAAAGTCATCCCCGGCGGCGTGAACTCACCGGTGCGGGCGTTCCGCGCGGTCGGCGGCACGCCGCGCTTCATCGCGCGTGCCGAAGGGCCGTACATCTTCGACGCCGAAGGCACGCGCTACATCGACTACATCGGCTCCTGGGGCCCGATGATCCTCGGCCACGGCCACCCGGCCGTGCTCGAGGCGGTGCAGAAGGCGGCCGTCGACGGCTTCTCGTTCGGCGCGCCGACCGAGCGCGAGATCGAACTCGCCGAAGAAATTCTGAGCCTGGTGCCGAGCATGGACCAAGTCCGGCTCGTCAGCTCGGGCACCGAGGCCGCGATGAGCGCGCTGCGGCTGGCGCGTGGCGCGACCGGTCGCAGCAAGATCGTCAAGTTCGAGGGCTGCTACCACGGGCATGCCGATGCGCTGCTCGTGAAGGCCGGCTCGGGCCTCGCCACCTTCGGCTTTCCAACCAGCGCCGGCGTGCCGGCCGAGGTCGTGCAACACACCCTCGTCCTCGACTACAACAACGTCGAGCAGATCGAGGAAGTGTTCAAGACGCAAGGCGACGGCATCGCCTGCGTGATGATCGAGCCGATCGCCGGCAACATGAACTTCGTGCGCGCCAGCGTGCCGTTCATGAAGCGCCTGCGCGAACTGTGCACCCAACACGGCACGATGCTGGTATTCGACGAGGTGATGACCGGCTTTCGGGTCGCGCTCGGCGGCGCGCAATCGATCTATGCGAAGGCGATCCCGGGCTTCGAGCCCGATATAAGCGTGTTCGGCAAGGTCATCGGCGGCGGCATGCCGCTGGCGGCCTTCGGCGCGAAGCGCGCGGTGATGCAGCAGCTTGCGCCGCTCGGGCCGGTCTACCAGGCGGGCACCTTGTCGGGCAACCCGATCGCGACCGCCTGCGGCCTGGCCACGCTGCGCGAGATTCGCAAGCCCGCATACTTCGAAGCCCTGTCGGCCAGCACGCGCAGCCTGCTCGACGGCCTGCTCGCCAGCGCGAAGCAAGCCGGCGTGGCCATGGTCGGCGATTGCGAAGGCGGCATGTTCGGCTTCTTCTTCGCCAGCGAACTGCCGCAGACCTATTCAACCGTGATGGCGACCGACAAGGAGCGCTTCAACCGCTTCTTCCACGCGATGCTCGACCGCGGCGTGTACTTCGCGCCGGCGATGTACGAGGCCGGCTTCGTCAGCAGCGCGCACACGGCCGACGACTTGCGCGCCACCGCCGCGGCGGCGCTCGACGCGCTGCGCTGACCGGCGATTCAGACCGGCGCGGAGCGCAGCCCGTAGACCTTGCCGCCGGCGAACAGGTATTCGCAGCGCACCACGGCGTCGCCCTTCTCGCCGATCAAGGTGAAGCCGAGCACCGAGACAGCCTCGCCGACCTTGATCTCGGGCACTTTCCACGCCGCCATGCGGGTCAGCGGCGCGAGCTCGATCTCCCAGACCTTGTCGCGCCGCGTCGGCAGCACCGCGCGCTTCAGCAGCCCCGCGCCGTCGACCGAGGCCGATTGCGCCGGCAGTGCGCGCTGCGCCAGATCGGCCGGCAGCTTCAGGCCGGCCGGGAGTTCGATCTCGAGTTCGGCGTGCGGGTTGCGCCAAGCCACCTTCACGACGTTGCCTTCGAGCCAGATCGGCCGCTCCTGGTCGAAGCTGCTCCAGCCGTGGTGGGAGAAAGCGGACGGTGCGAGCGCGAGTGCGCCCAAGCCGAGAACGGTGCGTCGTTGCATCATTGCGTGCTCCTTGAGCGGTATTTCAGCGGTAGGCAATCCATCG
>JANXVK010000134.1 GCA_025351675.1 Rhizobacter sp. | reverse complement strand
GGCCTGCCCCCCGGGGGGGGGGGCTCAAGCAAAGTGGCAAAGCCACATTTGCTTGAGAGCCGTGAATGACGCCATTCTCCCGGGCCGCAGCGCAGATCGAATTCGGCAACACGACGATACGCCGTGCATACTTCGGCGATCTGACGCCACAGATCACGCGAAATGACGAAACCTGCGCTCGACCCGACCGACATCGCCCTGCTCGCGCTGCTGCGCGACGATGCGCGTGCGCCCACCGCCGAACTCGCGCGCAAGCTCAAGCTTTCGCGCACGACGGTGCAGAGCCGCATGGAAAAGCTGCAACGCCGGCAGGTGATCGCCGGCTACACGGTCGTCGTGCCCGACGAACTCGAAGCCGACCTGGTTCGCGCGCACGTGCTGATCACGCTCGCGCCGAAGCGCAGCGGCGCGATCGAGGTCGCGCTGCGCAAGATCGCCGAGGTGCGCGTGCTGCACTCGGTCAGCGGGCCGTTCGACCTGATCGCAATCGTCGCGGCGGCGTCGATCGGTGAACTCGACGCGCTGATCGACCGCATCGGCGGGCTCGACGGCGTCGAGCGCACGACCTCGGCGATCGTGCTGTCGACGCGGATTCAGCGGTAGGGGTTTGGGCCGCGCCGCACACTCGTTGGCTATGAAACACCCGCTCAAGACCGCAGCCACCCGGCGCGATGCGATGGGGCGCATAGGCATCCTCGCGATGCCCGCGCTGCTGACCGGCGCGCCCGCGCGATCGGCAGAGCCACTGCGCCTGACGCCGGCGCAGACCGAAGGTCCGTTCTACCCGGTCGAGCTACCGCAGGACACCGATTTCGACCTGCTGCGCCAGGGCGACCTGCGCTACGCGCGCGGCCAGGCGAGCTGGCTCGACGGCAGCGTGCGCGACGCCGAGGGCCGGCCGGTGCGCGGCGCGATCGTCGAGATCTGGCAGTGCGATGTCGACGGCCACTACCGCTACCCGCGCGACGGCGGCCGCGCCGACCCGGCGTTCCAGTCGTTCGGACGCGTCGCGGTCGACGCGGAAGGGCGCTTTCGCTTCCACACGATCCGGCCGGTCGCGTACAGCGGGCGCACGCCGCACATCCATGTGAAGGTGAAGCTGGCGCAGCGCACGCTGTTGACGACCCAGCTCTACGTGGAAGGCGAGCCGGGCAACGCGGCCGATGGCCTGTGGCGCAGCCTGCGCGACCCGCTCGACCGCGCCGCGTTGACGGTGCCGTTCAAGCCCGCCGCCGATGGCTTGCGCGCGTCGTTCCCGATCGTCGTCGCCGCGTGATCGACGCGCGATCTGCACTCAGATCAGCAGCGCGCCGACGAAGATCCCGACCATCATGAACGCGATCACGACCTTCGCGACCAGCCCGACCATGGTGCCCAGCCAGGTCGCGACGCCCACGCGCAGCGCATTGCGCTCGTCCTTGCGCGCGAGGTACTCGCCGATCGCCGCGCCCACCAGCGGCATGAACAGCACGCCGATCAGACCCATGAAGATGCCTGCGACGGTGCCGAGCGCCGCACCGATCAGCGCCTGCCGGCTCGCGCCGGCGCGCTTCGCGCCCATCAGGCCGGCCGCATAGTCGAGCGCCCACGCGAGCACCGCCAGCACCGCGACGACGCTCACGGTGCCCCAGCCGACGCGGGTGAAGCCGTCGATCCATGCACCGAGCACGATGCCGCCGAGCACGAACAGCGTGCCCGGCAGAGCCGGCAGCACGGTGCCTGCCAGGCCGAGCAGGATCAGCGCCGCGCTCGCGGTCCAGAGAAGGGTGTCGCCCACATCGGCCTTTCGTTGCTCGCCGGTCGGCACATGATGCCGTGGGCCGGGAGTTCAAGTGCGCGCGGCGGGTCTGCGCGCGAGAATCGGCGCTCCACCGATCGACTTTGAAGGTTTGCCATGCGCCGTTCGTTCCTCGTCCTCGCCGCCGCCGTCGCCATCACGCCGCTGTTCGCCGGCGCCCAAGAGGCGGCCAAACCGATCCGCGTCGTCGTGCAGGTCAGCGAGGCCGACCCGGCACGCTGGAACCTGGTTCTGAGCAACGTCAAGAACATGCAGGACGAACTCGGCGCCGACAAGGTCACGATCGAGATCGTCGCCTACGGTCCCGGTATCGGCATGCTGACGTTCGACGCGCCGACCAACTCGCGCGTGTCGGACGCGATCAAGGCCGGTGTGACTGTCGCCGCCTGCGAAAACACGTTGCGCAACCAGAAACTGACGCGTGCCGACATGCATCCAAATGTGAGTTATGTGCCAGCCGGTGTGGTTCAGATCATCCGGCGGCAGCAGGAAGGCTGGTCTTACCTGCGGCCCTGAGCTCGCGCGCGGCCGGATTCTCAAGTCGCCCAGCGCCTCGCCGATATCCCCGACAGGCCCCGTGTGCCCGTTGCACACGCGCCCGCATCGGATGAAAGCAGTAACCAGCAAAGAGTTGATCGAGGTAGACGACCTGCGCGTCGGCATGTTCGTGCACCTGGACATGAGCTGGATGTCGCACCCGTTTCCGCTCGGCAGCTTCAGGATCGTGAGCGACGAGCAGGTCGCGACGATCCGCTCGCTCGGCGTGCAGCGCGTGCGCTGGAGCCCGACGCAAAGCGACGTGCTGGCGCCGGCGGTGGAACCCGGCGGCCGGACCGGGCCTGCGCCGCTCAATGCCGCATCGAACGCGGATTCGTGGGTGCACTCACGCGACGACGCGGGCAGGCCATCTGCCCACGCGCCGATCAACACGATCATCCCGACCGAGTCGTTCATCGGGCCGGTGCCGCTCGAATCCCCCGAGGCCGTCGCGCGCCATGCGCACAAGCGCGAGCTCGCCGGCCAGCGCGCCGCGCTGCAGTTGTGCGAGCGCCAGTTCGCCGAGGCCTCGCACGACTGCCGGCACCTGACCGATCTCGTGGCGAGCAAACCCGCCGAAGCCCGCGTCCACGCCGAGCAGCTCTCGAGGGCGCTGGTCGACAAGGTGCTCGGCCCGCAGGAGCTCTGCATCCGCGTGCTGTCCGACGCGGCCGGCGACAAGGCCTCGATGCACGCGCTGAATGTGACCATCATCTCGCTGCTGATGGGCCGCACCCTGGGCCTCGCGGAAGCCGACATGCTCGACCTCGGTGTCGGCGCGATGCTGCACGACATCGGCAAGCTCGACCTGCCCGATCGGGTCCGGCACCGCGAAGACCACTTCAGCGGCTCGGAAGTGCGCTTCTACGAAGAACACGTGGCGCACGGCGTCGGCCACGCGCGCAAGATGGGCCTCTCGGCCGGCGCGACGCTGGTGATCGCGCGGCACCACGAGCAGGCCGACGGCAGCGGCTTCCCGCTGCGCCTGAACACCGACCGCATGACCGCGGCGGCGCGCATCGTCTCGCTCGTCAACCGCTACGACAACCTGTGCAACCCGAACGTCGCCGCGCGCGCGCTGACGCCGCACGAATCGCTCTCGCTGCTGTTCGCGCAGGGCAAGACCAAGTTCGACACCGCGATCCTCGGCGCGTTCATCCGCATGATGGGCGTGTACCCGGCCGGCTCGACCGTGCAGCTGACCGACGACCGCTACGCGATGGTGGTGGGCGTCAACTCGACCCGGCCTCTGAAGCCGAGCGTGCTGGTGCACGAGGCCGGGGTGCCGCGCGACGAGGCGTTGATCGTCGATCTCGAGCGCAGCCAGGGCATCGGCATCCGCCGCAGCATCAAGCCCTCGCAACTGCCGATGACCTCGCTCGAATACCTCGCGCCGCGCCCGCGCGTGGCGTACTTCTTCGAGCCGATCGAGGCCGCGAACAGCACGGCCGACGCGGCGATCGCGGCCTGATCGGAGCGACGTGAACCGCGACCTGTCGGCCACCCCGCGCCTGACCGAGCCGATCGCAACCTGGTCGCGGCTGATCGAGGCGATGCTGGACGCCGTCTGGCTGGTCGACGCGGCCGCCTTGCGTGTGGTCGCCGCGAACCACGCGGCCGGCGAACTGATGGCGATGACGCCCGCCGAACTCGTCGGCAAGGCGGTGCTCGAACTCGCCGCCACGCCCGAAGACCTGTGCTTTTGGGGCGAGGTCGCGCAGGGCCTGGTCGATCAGATCGAGTCCGAGACGCTGGTGATGAGCGCCGACGGAACGACCAAGGCCGTGACGCGCCGCGTGAGCCGGGTTCAAGGCTCCGGAGACGGCGCGTTCTACGTCGTCGTGCTGCATGACCGCAGCGCGCAGGTGAAGGTCGAGCGCGAGCTCGAAGGCGTCGCCGCCGACCTGCGCGCGACGCTCGAATCGACCCGGGACGGCATTCTCGTCACCGACCTGGCGGGCCGCATCCGCAACTTCAACCAGCGCTTCGCGGCGCTGTGGCAGATCCCGCCCGAACTGCTCGGCCAGCGCGAAGACGATGCCGTGCTCGAATGGATGCGCCGCAGCGTCGTCGACCCGTCGGCCTACATGCGCCGCCTCGCCGCGATCGACGAAGCGACGATGCTGCAGGCGAGCGATGTGCTGCGCCTGCATTCCGGCACCGCGATCGAGCGCGTCACGATGCTGCAGTGCATGCGCGGCCGGCCGATCGGGCGCGTCTATTCGTTCCACGACATCACCGAGAAGCTCGAAGCGAACCGGCGCATCGAGACGCTGTCGTACACCGATGCACTGACCGGCCTGCCGAACCGCCGGCTGCTCGCCGACCGGGTCGAGGTTGCGCTCGCGCAGGCCAGGCGCGACGGCACGCCGTTCGCGCTGCTGTTTCTGAACCTCGACCACTTCAACCACGTCAATGAGACGCTCGGCCGCGTCTTCGGCGATCGCGTGCTGCGCGACGTGGCCGAGCGCATCAGGGGCTGCGTGCGGCAGGTCGATACGGTGGCGCGGCTCGGCGGCGACGAGTTCGTCGTGCTCGCGAACAACGCCGACGACCACGGCGCCGAAAGCGCGGCGTGGCGCGTGATGGACGCGTTGAAACAGCCGTTCACGCAAGGCGGCATGAGTTTCACGGTGACGGCCAGCGTCGGCATCTCGCTCTACCCGAACGATGGCACCGGCCTGGACGAGCTGGTGCGCCGCGCCGATGCGGCGATGCGCGACGTGAAGCTCGCCGGTCGCGCGGGCTTTCGCTTCCACCGGCCGCGGCCCGAGGGCGACGACGAGCACTCGCGCTTGCGCTCGCGCATGAAGCTCGATCACGCGATGCGGCTGGCGCTCGTGCAGGGCCGCTTTCGCCTGCACTACCAGCCGCAGGTCGACCTGCGCAGCGGCGCGGTCGTCGGCGCCGAGGCGCTGATCCGCTGGCGCGACCCGGAGCTCGGCGAGATCGCGCCGGGCGAGTTCATCCCGGTGGCCGAAGAGAGCGGCTTCATCGTCTCGATCGGCGCGTGGGTGCTCCAGTGCGCGATCACGCAGGCGGCGGCGTGGGCGGCGGCCGGGCGCGCGATGACGGTGTCGGTGAACGTCTCGGCCGTGCAGTTTCAGCAGCCGGGCTTCGTTGACGGCGTCGCGGCGGCGCTGCGCGAGGCGCGCTTGCCGCCGCAGTGGCTGGAGCTGGAACTCACCGAGTCGATTCTGATCCAGGACGCGCAGGACGCGATGCTGCGGCTGCAGGCGCTTGCGCAGCTCGGCGTCAAGCTCGCGATCGACGATTTCGGCACCGGTTATTCGAGCCTGGCGTACCTGAAGCGCGTGCCCGTCGGGCGGCTCAAGATCGACCGCAGCTTCGTCAGCGGCCTGCCGACCGAAGAGAGCGACGCCGCGATCGTGCAGGCGATCATCCACATGGGCCGCGCGCTGCGGCTGCAGATCGTCGCCGAGGGCGTCGAGACAGAGGCGCAACGCCAGTTTCTGCAGGACGCGGGCTGCGACCTGTTCCAAGGCTGGCTCTACGCGCCGCCGCTCGACGTGGCGGCGTTCGAGGCCCGTGTGAGCGCCTGACGGGCTTGACGGCCGACCGAGCACCGATCCTGCATTTTTCGTACAGTCGGCTTCGCAGGAGGTTGACGATGAAAGTGATGGACTCGTTGCTGGAACGCAAGCTCGAAGGGCTCACATTGCCGCTCGCGGTGGTGTTGCCCGACGGTCACCGGATCGGCGTGCGCGACGCCGCGATCACGATTCACCTGAAGCAGCTGTCGTCGCTGGCGCACATCGCGGCCGGCGAGGTCGGCAAGGTCGCGCAGGATTACGTCGACGACAAGCTCGACTTCGACGGCACGGTGCGCGACCTGATGATCATCGCGTCGCAGATGATCGGTGCCGACCCGACGCAAGACGGCGGCAGCAACAACACGCTGAACTGGTGGCGCGAGATTCGCCTGAACGCGCGCTCGCGGGCGCGCCATCAGGTGCATGCCGACGCCCAGCAGATCCAGTTTCACTACGACGTGTCGGACCAGTTCTACGAGCTCTGGCTCGACCCCTTGCGGCTCTATTCGTGCGCGTATTTCAGCGCGCCGGGCATGACGCTGCCCGAAGCCCAGCAGGTCAAGCTCGACCACATCTGCCGCAAGCTGATGCTGCAGCCCGGCGAGCGCTTTCTCGACATCGGCGCCGGCTGGGGTGGGTTGCTGATGTGGGCGGCGCAACATTACGGCGTGCGTGGGCACGGCATCACGCTGTCGAAGAACCAGCATGCGCATGTGAACCAGCTGATCGAGGCGCACGGTCTGCGCGGCCGCGTCACGATGGAGCTGCTCGACTACCGCGACCTGCCCGAACACGAGGCCTGGGACAAGATCGCCTCGATTGGGATGTTCGAGCACGTCGGCCGGGCGCTGATGCCGGCCTACTTCGCCAAGATCCACCGCCTGCTCAAGCCCGGCGGACTGCTGATGAACCACGGCATCACCGCGGGCGGCACGCGCAACCACCAGCTCGGCGCCGGCATGGGCGATTTCATCGAGCGCTACATCTTCCCGGGCGGCGAGCTGCTGCACGTCTCGAAGGTCGCCGAGTTGATGAGCGAGGCGCAGCTCGAACCGCTCGATCTCGAGAACCTGCGCCCGCACTACGCGCGCACGCTGTGGGCCTGGAGCGATGCGCTCGAAGCCAACCTCGCGAAGGCGCGGGAGCTGACGCGCGAAAGTGTGGTCCGCGCCTACCGCATGTACCTGGCCGGCAGCGCGATGGGCTTCGAGCGGGGCTGGATGGCGCTGTTCCAGATGCTCGCGGCGCGGCCGAGCGGCCGCGTCGATGACGGGCCGATGCGGGGCGCACAATCGCAATTCCCGTTCAACCGCGGCTACATGTACCGACCATGATCTACAAGTTCAAATCCAAGGCCGCCGGCGACGTCATCATGACCGGCCCGGTCGGCGACGACGTGCTGCGCGTGATCGGCAAGTCGCCGGCCGCGCAAGGCATCATCGAAACCGGCTCGATGAGTGGCGCGATCGCGGCGATCGAGCAAGCCGTGGCTGCCGACGAGGCGGCGCGCGCGCAGGTCGAAAAGGATGCGGCCGCCGAAGGCAACAAGCTTGGAGCCCGCGATGGCATCACGTTGCGCCAGCGCGCTTGGCCGCTGGTCGAGATGATGAAGCGCTCGATCGCCGAAGGCGCCGACATCGTCTGGGGCGTTTGAGATGAGAGCCGCCACGTCTCTGCGCTCCTGCCCCCGAGAGCCACGCGGGGCCACTTCGTGGGCCTTGGGGCGTCGGCCGCCAGAGGTCGCCGATGTGGGCCTCTTCGTGGCCCATGGCGGCCCGGTGCCGGCCGAGGCGCAGCCATGAAGCTCTGGAGTGACAGCTGGATCAACGGCGAACGCATCCCGATCAGGTACGCGGCCGGCAAGCCCGATGTCGCGAAGGGCGTCACCTTCTCCGACAACATCAGCCCGCATCTCGCGTGGAGCGAGGTTCCGGCCGGCACGAAGTCATTCGCGCTGATCTGCCACGACTTCGATGTGCCGAGCCAGGGCGACGACGTCAACAAGCCCGATCGCGAAGTGCCGGCCGATCTGCCACGCGTCGACTTTTTCCACTGGGTGATGGTCGACATGCCGGCCGCGCTGGCCGAGATCACCGAGGGCCAGTTCGGCCGCGGCTTCACCGCGCGCGGCAAGGCGGGCCCCGAGGTCGTGGCGCTTGGCGGCGCCCGCCACGGCCTGAACGACTACACCGGCTGGTTCGCCGGCAACGCCGAGTTGGCCGGTGACTACTTCGGACATGACGGTCCGTTCCCGCCGTTCAACGACTCGTTGATTCACCACTACGTGTTCACGGTCTACGCGCTCTCGGTCGAGCGCGTGCCCGTCGAAGGCCGCTTCACCGGGCCGCAGGTGCGAGAG
>JANXVK010000040.1 GCA_025351675.1 Rhizobacter sp. | reverse complement strand
TCGGAGAGCGGGTTGGTCTGGTCCATGAACTGCGACAGCTGCGACGCGCCGAAGAACTCCTTCAACGCGGCCGAGATCGGCTTCGAGTTGATGAGGTCGTGCGGCATCAGCGCTTCGGTTTCAGCCTGACCGAGGCGCTCCTTGACGGCCTTCTCGATCCGGGCGAGGCCCGAGCGGTACTGGTTCTCGGCCAGCTCGCCGACACAGCGCACGCGGCGGTTGCCGAGGTGGTCGATGTCATCGACTTCGCCGCGGCCATTGCGCAGCTCGACGAGGATCTTGACGACGTCGAGGATGTCTTCGTTCGACAAGGTCATCGCGCCTTCCGGCACGTCGCGGCCGACGCGGGCGTTGAACTTCATGCGGCCGACGCGCGACAAGTCGTAGGTGTCGGCCGAGTAGAACAGGCGATGGAAGAGCGCTTCGACAGCGTCTTCGGTCGGCGGTTCGCCGGGGCGCATCATGCGGTAGATCGCGACGCGCGCGGCCAGCTGGTCAGCGGTTTCATCCGCGGCCAGCGTTTGCGAGATGTACGCGCCTTCGTCGAGCTCGTTCGTGTACAAGGCCGGGATTTCCTTGACGCCGGCCGTGCGCAGCTTCTTCAACAGCGCTTCGGTCAGCTCGTCATTCGCCTTCGCGAGGATCTCGCCGGTATCGGCATCGACGACGTTGCGGGCCAGCATGCGGCCCATCAAATAGTCTTCAGGGACGCTGATGAACTTGGTGTCCGAGGTCTCGATCGTGCGCACATGGCGCGCCGTGATGCGCTTGTCCTTCTCGACCACGACGACACCGTTCTTGTCGGTGATGTCGAAGCGCGCGACTTCACCACGCAGGCGGTCGGCGACGAATTCGAGCTGCGCGCCCGAGTCCATCAGACGGAAGTTGTCGAACACGAAGAAGTTCGCGAGGATCGATTCCGGGTTCAGGCCGATGGCCTTCAGCAGGATCGTCACCGGCATCTTGCGGCGGCGGTCAACCCGGAAGTACAGGATGTCCTTCGGGTCGAACTCGAAGTCGAGCCACGAGCCGCGGTACGGGATGATCCGGGCAGAGAACAGCAGTTTGCCGCTCGAATGCGTCTTGCCCTTGTCGTGCTCGAAGAACACGCCCGGCGAACGGTGCAGCTGAGACACGATCACACGCTCGGTGCCGTTGACGATGAACGAGCCATAGTCGGTCATCAGGGGCACTTCGCCCATGTAGACCTCTTGCTCCTTGATTTCCTTGACCGTCTTGGCCTGCGGGCTCTCACGGTCCTAAATGATCATTTGCAGCTTCGCGCGCACGGCGGCTGCGTACGTGAGACCACGCACCTGGCACTCGCGCGTGTCGAACGCGGGCTTGGCCATGTTGAATTCGATGAACTTCATCTCCACGAACCCGTTGTGCGACACGATCGGGAAGGCGGACAAGAAGGCGGCCTGGAGGCCTTCGGGCTTGCGCTTTTGCGCCGGCGTGTCCTTTTGCAGGAACGCGACGTACGACTCCTTCTGCATCGTCAGCAGATAGGGGACCTTGAGAACACTCTCGCGTTTACCGAAGCTTTTGCGAATACGCTTGCGCTCGGTATAGCTGTAGGGGGTTGTTTGCTGCGCCATATGTAGATTACCCACTCCGTCTCAGGACGCTTCGCCCGACCCAGGCGTCACGTCCGTCAACGACTGTCTTACGGGCCCTTCTCGCGCACAAGAACGTCTTGAGCAAGAAGTGGCCCGAAGCTTGGTGGTTGGCCACTACCAACCGCTGGCGGACAACCCCGGCGTTGCACCGGAGCCCGACCAAACCCGCTCTCTGCAGTCGGATCAGAGAGCTTTTGAAATCACTTGAAAGAACCCTCGATTGTCGAGGCTCGCGCTTTCAAGTGCTTTCAGAGGGACTTGCGTCCAAGGGAAAGCACAAAAGGCTGGGGGCCGAAAACGGCACCCAGCCTCGTGCAAAGCGTCGAGTTACTTGATCTCGGCCTTCGCGCCAGCGTCTTCCAGCTTCTTCTTCGCGGCTTCCGCGTCGGCCTTGGAAACAGCTTCCTTCACAGGCTTCGGCGTACCGTCGACCAGGTCCTTGGCTTCCTTCAGGCCGAGGCCCGTCAGTTCGCGCACGGCCTTGATGACCGACACCTTGTTGGCGCCGAAGTCGGTCAGCGTCACGGTGAACTCGGTCTGCTCTTCAGCGACCACGGCGGCAGCACCACCGCCAGCACCGGCCGGAGCCGACATCGCAGCGGCCGACACGCCGAACTTCTCTTCGATCGCCTTGACCAGCTCATTGAGATCCATCACCGACATTGCGTCGAGGGCGGTCAGGAATGCGTCTTTATCGAATGCCATTTTGATTTCCAATTCAGTAATGTAGTTACGAAGATCGATCGTTCAAGGTCAGGTAGCAGCAGGTGCTTCGGCCGCCGGTGCTTCGGCGACAGGCGCCTCGGCAGCAGGTGCAGCTTCAGCCACCGGTGCGGCAGGCGCCGCTTCGGTGCGCTTCTCGGCGATGGCCGCCAGCACGCGCGCGATGCGCGAGATGGGCGATTGCATCAGGCCGACCAGTTGCGCCAGCAGGACTTCCTTGCTCGGAATGGACGCCAGGGATTTCACCCCGTCGGCACTCAGAGCCTTGCCTGCGTAAGCACCGCCCTTGACGATCAGCTTGTCGTTGCCCTTGGCAAAGTCGGAAAGGACTTTGGCCGCGGCGACAGCGTCTTCGGAAAAACCGTAGATCAGCGGGCCGACCATGCTCTCCGAGGCCACTTCGAACGGTGTGCCAGCGACGGCGCGACGAGCGAGCGTGTTCTTCAGCACGTGAAGGTACACACCCTTTTCGCGCGCCTGCCTGCGCAGAACGTCCAAATGAGCCACGGTGAGACCACGGTATTCAGCCAGCGCCAGCGTCTGTGAGCGCGCCACTTGGGCTGCCACATCCGCTACCACGGTCTGCTTCTCGCTTTTGTTGAGACTCAAGGTCTACTCCTCACATCATGTGTGCTTCGCCTGTTGCCAGACTCCACCCACCCCAAGGTTTCAGCGAAACAACCGAACTGGAACGTTGAGATTCCTCTTCGATGAGCCGCCATCTGCGCTGGCTTGTTGCCCGCGCGGCATC
>JANXVK010000675.1 GCA_025351675.1 Rhizobacter sp. | reverse complement strand
CTGCGCGCCGAGACCGCGAAAGATCGACGCGAACTCGCACGCAATGTAGCCGCCGCCGACCACCAGCAAGTGCTGGGGAAACACCGCCAGGTCGAAAATCTCGTTCGAGGTGATCGCAAGCTCGGAGCCCGGGAACGCAGCCACCACCGGCCGGCCGCCGGTGGCGACGAGGATGTGTTTCGCCGCGTGCCGCACGCCGGCGACCTCGACCGTTCCGGCGCCGGCCACGCGCGCCCGGCCGCGCACGATCTGCGCGCCCGCGCCGACCAGCAGCCGTTCGTAGATGCCGTTCAGGCGCGTGATCTCGGCGGCGCGGTTCGCCTTCAGTGCCTGCCAGTCGAGCGTCGGCGCGGTCACGGCCCAGCCATAGCCGTGCGCTTCCTCGAAGGCCTCGGCATAGTGCGCCGCGAAGCTGTAGAGCTTTTTCGGGATGCAGCCGAGGTTGACGCAGGTGCCGCCGAGCGGCGCGTCGTCGGCCACCGCGACGCGCGCGCCGCCCTGCGCCGCCATGCGTGCGGCGCGCACGCCGCCGCTGCCGGCACCAATCACGAACAGGTCGAAAGGCGAGTCACTCATGCAGATGCTCCCGTTGTCAGGCCAGTGCTTTCTCCAGCGTCTGCGCGACCAGTGCGTTGACACCGCCCTCGTGCGCGGCCGCATCCTCGTGCAGGCGCTTGACCAGTTCGGCCGGCAGCTTGCAGGCGAACGGCACCAAACCGGCGGCCGAGTCGAGGCGGCGCTGCTCGCGCTTCTCGGTGGCGTCGGCCGCGCCTTGGGCGAAGCGGTCGGGCACGCCGGCGGCTTTCATGCGCCCGTCGAGCTTCTTGGCGAGGTGTTTGGTCAGGTCGGTCTTCTTCATGCTCATGGCAGGCTCTCTTTGGGGATTTGTTCGGGATGTACCGCGATTGTCGCCCGCGCGCCGGGCAGGCGCGCTCTGGTCTAATCGCCGCTCTTCTCTCGCACCCCGGTTTTCACTTCATGGCCATCAAGGCGACCATCTACAAGGCGAATCTGCAGATCGCCGACATGGACCGCAACGTCTACGTCGACCATGCGGTGACGATCGCGCGCCACCCGTCGGAGACCGACGAGCGCATGCTGATCCGCGTGCTCGCGCTGGCGCTGAACCTGCCGGCCGACCCGAACCACGGCATGCTCGAGCTCGCGAAAGACCTGTGGGAGGCCGACGAGCCCGCGCTCTGGCACAAGGACCTGACCGGCGAGCTCAAGCACTGGATCGAAGTCGGCCAGCCCGATGACAAGCGGCTGCTGAAAGCCGCGGGCCGCGCCGACCGGGTCAGCGTCTACAGCTTCAGCCACAGCACGCCGATCTGGTGGAGCGGCATCGCCAACAAAATCACCCGCGCCAGCAACATCGCGGTCTGGCAGATCGAGGCAGCGCAGAGCCAGGCGCTGGCCGAACTCGCGCAGCGCAGCATGCAGCTGCAGATCAGCGTGCAGGACGGCACCGCCTACATCGGCGACGGCGAGCACTCGGTCGAGATCACGCCGCAACGGCTGAATCCCACCTGAACCGGGTCCGAGACCGGCCCCGCGCGGCAGGCCACAATGGCGGCTGGTCGACTCCCGCCGCCTCGATGAAGCTCCCGATCGAACACCTGCCCGACCGTGGCCGCTTCCAGACCGTCGTCGAAGGCCGGACTTGCGTCGCCGACTACCGACTCGACGATGGCGTGATGACCATCACCCACACCGAAGTCCCACCGCCCCTCGAAGGCCGCGGCATCGCCGGCGCGCTGGTGCAGGCGCTGCTCGACCACGCCCAGGCGAACGGCCTGAAGGTGTTGCCGCTGTGCTCCTACGCACGCGCCTGGATGCAGCGCCACCCCGAGACCGCGCCGCTGCGGGCCTGACCCTGTTTCGCTGAACCCTACCACCCGATGATCGAATCCGATACCTCAGACCCGTTCCTTTGGCTCGAAGACGTGCTTGGCGAGCGCGCGCTCGCGTGGGTGCGCGAGCGCAACGCGCATTCGCAGGCGATCCTGCAGGCGCGGCCCGAGTACGAACCGATCCGTGCCGGCCTGCTCGAGGTGATGAACGCCAAGGAACGCATCCCGCACGTCGCGCGGCGTGCCGACTTCTTCTACAACTTCTGGCAAGACGAGCAGCACAAGCGCGGTCTGTGGCGCCGCACCACGCTGGCCGAGTACCGCCAGGCCGCACCGGCTTGGGAAACGGTGCTCGATCTCGACGCGCTCGCCATCGCCGAGGGCGAGAACTGGGTCTGGGGCGGCTCCAACCCGCTCCCACCGGCCTGCGAACGGGTGCTGATCTCGCTCTCGCGCGGCGGCGCCGACGCTGCGGTGGTGCGCGAGTTCGACACGGTCGCGAAGGCCTTCGTCAACGGCGGCTTCAGCCTGCCGGAGGCCAAGTCGGATGTCGAGTGGATCGATGCCGACAGCGTCTACGTCGGCACCGATTTCGGCCCCGGCTCGCTGACCACCTCGGGCTACCCGCGCGTCGTCAAGCGCTGGGCGCGCGGCACGCCGCTGGCCGACGCGACGACGGTGTTCGAGGTGCAAGCCGACGACATGAGCGCGGCCGCGTCGGTCGACACGACGCCCGGTCATGAACGCACGCTGTTGGTCCGGGTGATCGACTTTTACGAGCGCGCGTATTTTCTGCACGAGCGCGGCGAACTGTGCCCGCTCGACGTGCCGGGCGATGCGGAGGTAGCGTTCTGGAACAGCGCCGGTGCGCCCGACGACACGCTGCTGATCGAACTGCGCAGCGACTGGACCGTGGCCGGCCAGACCTTCCCGAGCGGCGCGCTGCTCGCGGCCGACGCCGCCGCCTACCTTTCGGGCGAACGCCGCTTCGACCTCCTGTTCACGCCTACCGCGACACGTTCGCTGGCGGGCTACACGACGACGCGCAGTTGCGTGATCGTCAACGTGCTTGACAACGTCGCGAGCCGGCTCGAAGAATGGCAGCGCAACGCGCATGGCTTCACGAAGCGCGAGATCGCCGCGCCCTTCCCCGGCACGCTCAGCGCCAGCGCCCTGCACGACCCGATGCGCGCCGAGGATGCGCTGGCCGAGCACTACCTGCTGAGCTACAACGACTTCCTGACGCCCGACACGCTGTGGCTCGCCCGCACCGGCAGCGACGCGCGCGAAGCGCTGAAGGCGCAGCCCGCGCACTTCGACGCGAGCGGCATGCATGTCGACCAGTTCTTCGCGACCAGCGCCGACGGCACCCGCGTGCCCTACTTCGTGATCTGGCCGAGCGGCGTCGAGGCGGCGTCGCCGGCCGATGGCAGCACACCGACCTTGCTTTACGGCTACGGCGGCTTCGAGATCTCGATGCAGCCCGGCTACCGCGCCGGCTACGGGCGCGGCTGGCTCGCGCGCGGCGGCGTGCTCGTGTTCGCAAACCTGCGCGGCGGCGGCGAGTACGGCCCGGCCTGGCACCAAGCCGCGATCAAGGCGAACAAGCAACGCAGCTACGACGACTTCATCGCGATCGCCGAAGACCTGATCGCGCGCCGCATCACGAGCCCGCGGCACCTCGGCATCGAGGGCGGCAGCAACGGCGGGCTGCTGGTCGGCGCAACCATGGTGCAACGGCCCGAACTGTTCAACGCGGTCGTCTGCAGCGTGCCGCTGCTCGACATGCGGCGATATCACCGCCTGCTTGCCGGCGCGTCGTGGATGGCCGAGTACGGCGACCCCGATGTGCCCGAAGACTGGGCCGTGATCTCGCAATACAGCCCGTACCAGAACGTGAAGCCGGGCGTGACTTATCCCGAGCTGCTGTTCACGACCTCGACCCGCGACGACCGCGTTCACCCCGGCCACGCGCGCAAGATGGCCGCGAAGATGATCGCGCAGGGCCACCCGGTGCTGTACTACGAAAACATCGAGGGTGGCCACGGCGGTGCCGCGGACAACGAGCAGCGCGCCCACGTCCAGGCGCTGGAGCTGAGCTACCTGTGGCGCCAGCTCGGAGGCACGCCGTGATCGATGCCGATGCGCAGGCCGTGCTCGACTTCTGGTTCGCGCCCGAAGGCGATCCCGAACGCGGCACGCTGCGGCCGATGTGGTTTCGCAAGAGCGACGCCACCGATCGCAGACTCGCCGAGCGCTTCGCCCCGCTGATCGATCGGGCGCTGCGCGTTGAACTCGTCGGCTGGTCGGCGCAGCCGGCCAGCGCGCTCGCGCACATCCTGCTGCTCGACCAGTTCACCCGCAACACCTTGCGCGACACGCCGCGCGCGTTTGCCGGCGATGCCCGCGCACTGCGCGCCGCCACCGCGATGGTCGGCGCGCGCCACGACGACGCCCTGCCACCCGAGCAGCGCGCCTTCGTCTACATGCCGTTCGAGCATGCCGAGGGCATCGCAATGCAGGACGAGGCGGTGCGCCTGTTCACGCGCCTCGCGGCCGAGGCGCCGGTGCTGGCCGACATGCTGGGCTATGCGCACAAGCACCGCGACGTGGTGCTGCGCTTCGGCCGCTTCCCGCACCGCAACGAGATCCTCGGCCGGCAATCGACCGCCGAGGAAGTGGCCTTTCTGCGCGAGCCCGGCTCGCGCTTCTGATCCGGAGCGAACCCTGGCATGCGCTACACCGAACCCAAGGAACGCAGCGCCGAGCTGCTGCGCATCGCGCTGGGCCACATGGGCCGGCACGCGGCCGCCTTCAACCCGGTCACGTTCACGCTCTGGTACGAGTACGCCGCCGGCATCAACCCCGGTCTGCAGGTAGCGGTCGACAAGCTGCTGGCGAACAGGACCGCGATCGACGACATCGCGGTGGCGTCGCTCCACGACCAGCACATCGTGCCGAACGACGTCGCGGCGGTGCAGCGTCTGGGCGGCGCACTGCAGAAGGTGATGAGCGCAGTCGCCGCGTCGGCCTCACAAACCGGCGCGCGCGCCGGACTGTTCGGCGCCCAGCTCGACGACCTCTCGATCGCGTTGCGCTCGTCCGGTGTGGCCGCACTGTCGCCGCAACTCGACGAAGCGCGCGCCGGCACCGCCGAGATGAAGCACTCGGCAGATGCGCTGCAGCGTCAGGTCGCGGCGAGC
>JANXVK010000605.1 GCA_025351675.1 Rhizobacter sp. | reverse complement strand
GCGCGCTCCCGGCCCGGCCGCTTCGACACGCGCGCGCATGAACTCCACCCCCCGATCGACTGGCCGGCCATCAAGGCCGCTTTCGAGCAAGCGCTCGATCTGCCCGCCGAGCAGCGCGCCGGCTTCGTCGCGGCCACGGCGCTCAACGAGACCACGCGCACCGCAGTGACGCGTTTGCGGCGCGGCGAATACGAGCTGGCGCTGCCCGCGGCCCAACTCGGCACCGCGTTGGCGCGCGAGGAAGGACCGCAGGGCAAGCGGGCGCGGCAACTGCATCAGCTCGGCTCACCGCTCGGCCGGGCGTTGGCCGGCACCGGCCAACACGATAAGGCCCTGGCGGTGTTCGACGACACCATCGCCGGCTTCACGCGCGCCGCTGCGCTGCCAACCGCCAGCGAGGCCGCCCGCGCGAACGCCGGCCGCATGGTCGCGTGGATGCAGATTCAGCGCGCCCGCACGCTGGCCGCATTCGGCCACGGCGAGGCCGGGCTGCAGCAGGCGCGCGCTGCCAGCGAGGTGCTGTTGCAGTTGAGCGCGACGGCGGGTGCGTCGCGCGAGCTTCAGCTCAACAGCGGAGAGGCGCTGGCTCTGCTGGGCGAGCTCGACGCTTCGGCACGGGCCACTCATCGGCAAGCGGCGCTGCGCAAGTACGCGGCCGCCGACGCGCTGCAGGCCCTCGCCGGCCTCGACGCCGAGGCGTTGCACAAGCTGCGCCAGGCACTCGCCGCATCGCCCGGTTAGCGGCTCGGCGGCGTCGCGCCGACGGAGAACTCGATCAGCGACAGGACGCCGTCGTGATCGCGATCGAGTTCGTCGAAGCGCGCGGCGATCTCCGGAAACCGCTGCGCCTCATCGCGCGAAAGCTTGCCGTCGCCATTGCTGTCGGCGCGCGCAAACGCGGCCTCGATCGCCTCGCGGTCGACCGCCGACATCTCGGCGCACACCGGCAGCGGCGCCACGAGCGCGCCGACGAGCGCGGCGACGAGGCGGCAGCGGCGCGGCCAACCGGAGGTCTGAAGCATTCAATGTTCCGAGCGTGAAACCGACCCCGATTTGACCCGCTTCCCGCCCAGCCCGCCAGCGCGCTTGCGGGTTCTTACGCCGCTTACGCCGTCACTGACTTCAGCGCCGCACGGGCCTTCACCGCGTCGCTGAGTACCTCCAGCACCTCGAGCGAGTGCTCCCAGCCGAGGCAGGCGTCGGTGATGCTCTTGCCATACTCGAGCTGGCCCGGATCGTCCTTGCCGGCGCTGAACTTCTGCGCGCCGGCGTGCAGGTGGCTCTCGACCATCACGCCGAAGATGCAGCGGCTGCCCGACTTCATCTGCGCCGCCACGTCGCGCGCGACATCAACTTGGCGCTCGTGCTGCTTGCTGCTGTTGGCGTGGCTGCAATCGACCATCAGCGTGCAATCGAGCTTCGCCGCTTCGATCTCCCTGCAAGCCGCGGCGACGTGTGTCGCGTCGTAGTTCGGCGCCTTGCCGCCGCGCAGGATCACATGGCAATCGGTGTTGCCGCCGGTCTCGACGATTGCCACCTGACCGTTTTTGTGGATCGACAAAAAGTGGTGCGGGCGCGCCGCCGCTTGGATCGCATCGATGGCGATCTTGATGTTGCCGTCGGTGCCGTTCTTGAAGCCGATCGGTGCGCTCAAACCCGAGGCGAGCTCGCGGTGCACCTGGCTCTCGGTCGTGCGGGCGCCGATCGCGCCCCACGAGATCAGGTCGCCGATGTACTGCGGCGAGATCACGTCGAGGAATTCGCTGCCGGCCGGCATGCCGGCGCGGTTGATCTCCAGCAACAACTGGCGCGCGATGCGCAGGCCTTCGTCGATGCGGTAGGTCTCATCGAGGTACGGGTCGTTGATCAGGCCCTTCCAGCCGACCGTCGTGCGCGGCTTCTCGAAATAGACGCGCATCACGATCTCGAGCGTGTCCTTGTACTTCTCGCGCTGCAGCTTCAGCTTCTTCGCGTACTCGACCGCGGCCACCGGGTCGTGGATCGAGCACGGCCCCATGATCACGAGCAGCCGGTGATCCTTCTTCTGCATGATGCGGCGGATCGCGTTGCGCGTGTCGCCGATCAGCGCCTCGGCCGGCGTGCCGGCGATCGGAAAAAAGCGGATCAGGTGCTCCGGCGGCGGCAGTGGCGTCACGTCCTTGATCCGCTGGTCGTCGGTCTGGCTGGTGCGTTCGCTGTGCGCATACCAGCCCTCGCTGGGTGCGGTGTTCGATTTGTGGGTCATGGCGGTTGCTCCTGATTGGGTCTTGAGGATGCGCGGGCGAAAAAAAACCGCCGGGGGTGAGCCCGGCGGTTTCTGGAGATTCGTTGCGCTGCTTACTTTGCGTGTGCGCTGGCCTCTCCGGCCGCTGGGCGGTTGGGGTACCAAAAGTACGCAAAGTAAACGGCGCGGGAATTCATGGCAACGAATGTAGCACGGTCCGAGCACCAGAGCGCGGCGACGGCGCCACGGGCCGAGCGCCGGGTCGCCCCAAGCCGGCCCGCACCCGCCCGGCGGGTGGTCTCGCGTACTCGCGAGACCGGGTGCTCCATCAGGCCGTGCCGCCGACGGTCAGCCGATCGATCCGAAGCGTCGGCTGCCCCACGCCCACCGGCACGCTCTGCCCTTCCTTGCCGCACACGCCCACGCCCGGGTCGAGCCTCATGTCGTTGCCGATCGCGCTGACGCGGGTCAGCGCATCCGGCCCGTTGCCGATGATCGTGGCGCCCTTCACCGGGTACTGGATCTTGCCGTTCTCGACCCAGAACGCCTCGCTCGCCGAGAACACGAACTTGCCGCTTGTGATGTCGACTTGGCCGCCGCCGAAGTTGGTCGCGTACAGGCCGCGCTTCAGGCCGGCGACGATCTCTTCCTTGGTCTTGTCGCCGCCCAGCATGTAGGTGTTTGTCATGCGCGGCATCGGCACCGCGGCGTAGCTCTCGCGCCGGCCGTTGCCGGTGGGCGCGACGCCGCTGAGCCGGGCATTCATCGAGTCTTGGATGTAGCCCTTCAGAATACCGTCCTCGATCAGCACGTTGCGCTGCGAGGCGTTGCCCTCGTCGTCGACATTGAGCGAACCGCGCCGGTCGGGCAAGGTGCCGTCGTCGAGCACGGTCACGCCCTTGGCCGCAACGCGCTCGCCGAGCGTGCCGCTGAACGCGCTCGAGCCCTTGCGGTTGAAGTCACCTTCCAAGCCGTGGCCGATCGCCTCGTGCAACAACACGCCAGGCCAGCCCGGCCCAAGCACGACGCTCATCTCGCCGGCCTTGGCGGGCCGCGATTCGAGGTTCGTCAATGCTGCGGTCACTGCATCCTGCACATAGCCTTCGATGATGTCGTCGTGGAAGTAGCCGAAGCCGAAGCGTCCGCCGCCGCCACCCGAGCCGACCTCGCGGCGCACCTCGCCAGCGATCGTCTGCTCGGCGATCACCGTGACGCTCAGCCGCACCAGCGGGCGCACATCGGCGGCCAGCGTGCCGTCGGCGCGCGCGATCATGACCACGTCGTACTCGCCCGCCAGCCCCGCCATCACTTGCACGATGCGCGGGTCCTTGGAACGCGCAAGTTTCTCGACCTTCTCGAGCAGCGCGACTTTCTGCGTGCTGTCGAGGGTGGCGATCGGGTCCATCGGCGCGTAGAGCACGCGGCTGCTCGCGACCTTCTGCTTCGTGCCGACCTTGACCTTGCGGCTCTGGCCGGCGGCGGCGATCGTGCGCACCGTCGTCGCGGCGTCCATCAGCGCGGCTTCGGTGATGTCGTCGGAGTAGGCAAACGCGGTCTTCTCGCCCGCCACCGCGCGCACGCCCACGCCCTGGTCGATGCCGAAGCTGCCGCTCTTGACGATGCCTTCTTCGAGGCTCCAGCCTTCGCTGCGCGTGTACTGGAAGTAGAGGTCGGCGTCGTCGATGCGGTGCGTCGCGATCGTCGCGAGCGCCTTCGACAGCGTCGCGTCGGTCAGGCCGAACGGCTCGAGCAACAGCGAGCGTGCAACGACGAGGCGTTCGATCGTGGGTTCGCGAGAGATCATGGGCAGCGTCCTGAAGCGGTATCGGGCGATTGTAGGAGTCGGCCCGCAAGGCGCGCGGTTCACGGATGTTTGCCCCTGCCCGCGTCGTTCGCGCAAGTGCCGCGCCTACTCGTCGCCCGCCGCGTTCTTCAGCGCCAGCGCGCGCTCGTACAGCGCGTTGCGCGGGGCGCCGGTCAGCTCGGCGGCGAGCCCGACGGCCTGCTTTAGCGGCAGCGCGGCGAGCAGGGTCCGCAAGGTCGCGTCGTGCGCCGGCGCTGCCGTCTCGTCGACGACTTCGGCGAGCGCGTGCACGACGAGCACAAATTCACCGCGGCTGCGATTCGCGTCGGCCGCCAGCCACGCCGGCAACTCGTTCGCCGGCAAGGCGTGCACGGTCTCGAACTGCTTCGTCAGCTCGCGGCAGACGGTCAGCGCACGCACACCGCACGCTTCGGCGAGCGCCGAAGCCAGCGCGTCGATCCGGTGCGGTGCCTCGAACAGCACCTGCGTCTGCGGGCTCGCCGCGAGTTGCTTCAGCGCCAGCGCGCGCTCGCCGCCCTTCTGCGGCAGGAAGCCGGTGAACGTGAACGGACCACCGGTCGCGTCCCCCGCGACACTCAGCGCCGCCACCGAACTGCTGGCGCCCGGAATCGGCAGCACGCGATACCCCGCCGCCTGCACGGCGGCCACCAGCGCCGCGCCCGGGTCGCTGATCGCCGGCGTGCCGGCATCGCTGATGCAGGCAACGCGCTCGCCCCGCGCCAGCCGCAGCAGCACGCCAGCGGCCGCCTCGCGCTCGTTGTGCGCGTGGACCGCGAGCAACGCCTTGCCGTCGATACCCAACTGGCGCAGCAGCGGGCCGCTGTGACGCGTGTCTTCGCAGGCGATCGCGTCGACCAGCGCCAGCACGTGGATCGCCCGCAGCGTGATGTCGGCCAAGTTGCCGATCGGCGTGGCGACCACGTACAGTGCCCCAAGCGGATAGTGCTGTGCGCCGGCGGCGCTCGCGGCGGCTTGCAGCATCAACGAGGCGACGGGTGTGGTCACGAAGGTTCCGACAACAACAAAGGCGGCGACGAAAGAGAGTGGCGATGCCGGCGAGGCCCGCGCCCTCGCGCACCTGCTGGCCCAAGGCCTCACCCTGGTGCAGCGCAATTATCGGGTCGCGCGCGGGCCGAACGCGCGCGGCGGCGAGATCGACCTGATCCTGCGCGAACGCGACGGCACGCTGGTGTTCGCCGAGGTGCGCTCGCGGCGCAGCAACACACACGGAGGCGCCGCCGCCAGTGTCGGTGCCAGCAAGCGGCGCAGCCTGATCCTTGCCGCACAGCACTTCTTGCGCACGCAACGCACGGTTCCGCCTTGCCGCTTCGACGTGATCGCGATCGATGGCGAGCGCATCGAGTGGCTCAAGGCCGCGTTCGACGCATCCTGAATCAAATTCGGCCGCAACGGGGCGAGCGAGCCGCCGCGCCGGGCCGCCCCAAGCAAGGCCCGACCCTCACGGAGGGTCGATTGCCGTACTCCGCAATCGGGGTGCGGTCATCAGGGAACCAGTGTGGTGCATCGCTGTCATATCATCCGTGGCCATGCTTGAACAACGAATCCAACAGCAGTTCTTCGACAGCGCCGACCTGAAGTACGCCGCCGCAGAGGTGCTCGCCAAACCGATCGCCGACGCGGTCAGCGCGCTGGTCGGCAGCATCACGGCCGGGGGCAAGGTGCTGGCCTGCGGCAACGGCGGTTCGGCCGCCGACGCCCAGCACTTCGCCGCCGAGTTCGTCGGCCGCTTCGAGCGCGAGCGCCCCGGCCTCGCGGCGATCGCGCTGACCACCGACAGCTCGATCCTCACCGCGATCGGCAACGACTACGATTTCAACTCGATCTTCTCGAAGCAAGTGCAGGCACTCGGCGCGCCGGGCGACGTGCTGCTGGCGATCAGCACCAGCGGCAACTCCAACAATGTGATCGCCGCGATCGAGGCAGCGCGCGCCAAAGAGATGGTCGTGATCGCACTCACCGGCCACAAGGGCGGCAAGATCCGCGATCTGCTGCTGGAGACCGACGTACTGATCTGCGTCCCGCACGACCGCACCGCACGCATCCAAGAGGTGCATCTGCTGACGCTGCACTGCCTGTGCGATGCGGTCGATCTGCAACTGCTGGGCGAACAGGAAAACACATGACCCCGAAGACCCGTTCCCTCACACCTTCGCTGCGCCTGACCGCGGTGCTCGCGGCACTTGCCGCCACCACCGCGCTGAGCGCCTGCGCCCCGCTGCTGCTCGGCGGCGCCATCATGGGCAGCTCGATGGTCGTGACCGACCGCCGCACCTCCGGCACACAGGTCGACGACCAGGCGATCGAACTCAAAGCCACCAGCCGCATCAACGACATCCTCGGCGATCGCGGCAACGTCAGCACGACCAGCTACAACCGCATCGTGCTGCTCACCGGCAGCGTCACGAACGAGGCCGACAAGGCGGCGGTCGAACGGGCGGCGAGCGCGATCGAGAACGTCAAGTCGGTTGTCAACGAGGTCGCGATCGGCACCCCGGCGTCGTTCGGCAACCGCTCGAGCGACACGCTGCTGACGAGCAAGGTCAAGGCCAGTTTCGTCGACGCGAAGGACGTGCAGGTCAACGCCTACAAGGTCGTCACCGAGCGCGGGATCGTCTATCTGATGGGCCGCGTGACCGAGCGCGAAGCGAACCGCGCCGCCGACATCGCACGCGGCGTCGGCGGCGTGCAGAAAGTGGTGCGCGTGTTCGAGGTGGTCAGCGAGGCCGAGCTCGCCAACCCGCAGCCGAAGCCGACGTCGGCGCCGGCCACGAACAAGCCCTGATCGCTTGGGGTCAGGCCGCGCCGCTGCGCTGGCGCGGCGCGGCTTCTCAGCGCAGGCGTTTCATCAAGCTCGACGTGTCGAGCCGATGGCCGCCCTGCGCCTGAACGTCGGCATAGAACTGATCGACCAGCGCCGTCACGGGCAGGCGCGCGCCATTGCGCTTGGCCTCGTCAAGCACGAGCCCCAAGTCCTTGCGCATCCAGTCGACCGCGAAGCCGAAGTCGAAACTGTCGTCGACCATCGTCGGGCCGCGGTTGTCCATCTGCCAGCTCTGCGCCGCACCTTTGCCGATCACGCCGAGCACGGCCTTCATGTCGAGGCCGGCTTTCTCGCCGAACGCGATCGCCTCGGCCAAGCCCTGCACCAAGCCCGCGATCGCGATCTGGTTGACCATCTTTGCGAGTTGGCCGGCACCGCTCGCGCCGAGCAGCGTGACGGCCTTCGAGAATGCCATCGCACCCGGCCGGATCGTCTCGAACGCAGCGGCATCTCCGCCGCACATCACGGTCAACGCGCCGTTGATCGCGCCGAGGTTGCCGCCCGACACCGGCGCGTCGATGAACTGCAGGCCGAGCACCTGCGCCGCGGTGCCGAGTTCACGTGCGACCTCGGCCGAGGCCGTGGTGTGATCGACGAAGACCGCGCCCGGCTTCATGCCCTGGAATGCGCCTTGGTCGCCGAGCACGACCGAGCGCAGGTCGGCGTCGTTGCCGACGCAGGCGAAGACGATGTCGGCGCCCGCCGCCGCTTCGCGCGGCGTCGCGGCACTTGTGTGGCCGTGCTCGGCGACCCATTGGGCGGCCCGCGCTGGCGAGCGGTTGTAGACAGTCACGCGGTGACCCGCACCGGCGAGGTGGCCGGCCATCGGGTAGCCCATCACGCCGAGGCCGAGAAAGGCGACGCGCTTCGCGGGCGTCGGGTCGTAGGTCTTCGTGCTCATCGAACTGCGTCCATCCAAAAAAAACAGAGGGGGTCGGCAACGCTGACCCCGCCATCGTCTCCTGCGACGCGTTACACGATGGTGAGGTGTTCGGTGCCGGCCGACAGGTCGCTGCTGCGCGCGCGCCGGCTGTGCAGCTTGATCTGCAGCCGCAGGTCGTTGACCGAATCGGCGTTGCGCAGCGCTTCTTCGTACGTGATCGCCTGACCTTCGTAGAGATCGAACAGCGCTTGGTCGAAGGTCTGCATGCCGAGTTCGCGCGAGCGTTTCATGATCTCCTTGATCTCGGAAACCTCGCCCTTGAGGATCAGGTCGGAAATCAGCGGCGTGTTCAGCATGATCTCGATCGCAGCGACCCGCCCGCGCCCCTCCTGACGCGGCATCAGGCGCTGCGAGACGAGGCCCTTAAGGTTCAGCGACAAGTCCATCAGCAGCTGCGAGCGCCGCTCTTCGGGGAAGAAGTTGATGATCCGGTCGAGCGCCTGGTTGGCGCTGTTCGCATGCAGCGTGGCCAAGCACAAGTGGCCGGTCTCGGCGAACGCGACGGCGTGCTCCATCGTCTCGCGATCGCGGATCTCACCCATCAGGATGACGTCGGGCGCCTGGCGCAACGTGTTCTTCAGCGCCTGCGCCCAGCCGTCGGTGTCGATGCCGACCTCGCGCTGCGTGATGATGCAGTTCTTGTGCGGGTGCACGAACTCAACCGGATCCTCGATCGTGATGATGTGGCCGAACGAATTCTCGTTGCGATAGTCGACCATCGCCGCCAGCGAGGTGCTCTTGCCCGAGCCGGTGGCGCCGACAAAAATCACGAGACCGCGCTTGGTCACCGCCACGTCTTTCAGCACCTGCGGCAGGTTCAGGCTGTCGATCGTCGGAATGACCTGCGGGATCGTCCGCATCACCATGCCGATATTGCCCTGCTGCACGAAGGCGTTGACGCGAAACCTGCCGATGCCCTGCGGCGCGACCGCGAAGTTGCATTCCTTGGTGCGCTCGAACTCGGCGGCCTGCTTGTCGTTCATCACGGAACGCGTCAGCGCCAGCGTGTGCTGGCCGGTCAGCGGCTGCGGCGAAACCTTGGTGACCTTGCCGTCGACCTTGATCGCCGGCGGAAAGTCAGCGGTGAGGAACAGATCGGAACCGTTGCGCGACACCATCAGCCGCAGCAAGTCGTTGACGAATTTCGATGCTTGGTCGCGTTCCATTCAGATCTCCATCAAAGGCGATAACGCTGATGCAGGCCAGCGCCGGGCCGCCATGGCCGCGAAGCGGTCCACGCGTGGACCATAGCGGCCTGCGCTCCCCTCGGGGGGCGGGCGCCGCGCAGCGGTGACCTTGGGGCAGTCATTCATCCGGGGAAATTCTCGGGAAACTTGGCCTTGCCGCGGGCCTCGGCCGGCGAGACGATGTTGCGCCGAACCAGGTCGGTGAGGTTCTGGTCGAGCGTCTGCATGCCCATCGCGTTGCCGGTCTGGATCGACGAGTACATCTGCGCGATCTTCGACTCGCGGATCAGGTTGCGGATCGCCGCCGTGCCCAGCATGATCTCGTGCGCCGCGACCCGGCCGCTGCCGTCCTTGGTCTTGCACAGCGTCTGCGAGATCACGCCGATCAGCGACTCCGACAGCATCGCGCGCACCATCTCCTTCTCGGCCGCAGGAAACACGTCGACCACGCGGTCGACGGTCTTGGCAGCACTCGAGGTGTGCAAGGTGCCGAACACCAGGTGGCCGGTCTCGGCGGCGGTCAGCGCGAGGCGGATCGTTTCCAGGTCACGCAACTCGCCGACGAGGATCGCGTCCGGGTCCTCGCGCAGCGCGCTGCGCAGCGCGTTGTTGAAGCTCAGCGTGTGCGGGCCGACCTCGCGCTGATTGATCAGGCATTTCTTGGATTCGTGCACGAACTCGATCGGGTCCTCGACCGTCAGCACGTGGCCGAACTCGTTCTCGTTCAGGTGATTCACCATCGCCGCCAGCGTGGTCGACTTGCCCGAGCCGGTCGGGCCGGTGACGAGCACCAAGCCGCGCGGCTTCAGCGACAGTTCGGCGAAGATCTTCGGCGTGTTGAGCTGCTCCAGCGTCAGGATCTTCGACGGAATCGTCCGAAAGACGGCGCCCGCCCCGCGGTTCTGATTGAACGCGTTGACGCGAAATCGCGCCAACCCCTGGATCTCGAACGAGAAGTCGCACTCCAGCGTCTCTTCGTAGGCCTTGCGCTGCGAGTCGTTCATGATGTCGTACACCATGCCGTGGACCGACTTGTGGTCGAGCGGGTCGACATTGATGCGCCGCACGTCGCCGTGCACCCGGATCATCGGCGGCAGGCCAGCCGACAGGTGCAGGTCAGACGCCTTGTTCTTGACCGAAAACGCCAGCAGTTGGGTGATGTCCATGGGGTCTTGGGTGGGTTGGCGTCGGGCCGGTCTTGGAGGTATCCCTCGGCGCCGCGACGCAAAAAGCCGCCGCGGCGCGCTGGCGGATACTGTCGACGCATTATGGCGATGATCGCAAACAACCTACAACAAGTGCACGAGCGCATTGCGCGGGCCTGCGCGCAGGCCGGCCGACCCGTGCAAAGCGTCACGCTGCTGGTCGTCAGCAAGACCTTCGGCCCCGATGCGGTGCGTGAAGCTGTGGCGGCAGGGGAACACCGATTCGGCGAAAACTACGTGCTCGAAGGCATCGAGAAGATCACCGCGCTGAGCGACGCGCGCACGGCGTCCGGCACGGCGCTCGAATGGCACCTGATCGGCGCGCTGCAGTCGAACAAGACGCGCGTCGTCGCGGCGCACTTCGATTGGGTTCACTCGGTCGACCGGCTGAAGATCGCGCAGCGGCTGAGCGAACAGCGCCCGGCGCACCTGGCACCGCTGCAGATCTGCCTGCAGGTCAACATCAGCGGCGAGTCGAGCAAGAGCGGCTTGCGCGTCGGCGAGGTTGCCGAGGTGGCCCGCGCGGTGGCCGCCTTGCCGCGCGTCAGGCTGCGCGGGTTGATGGCGATCCCCGAGCCGGCCGCTGACTTCGACGCGCAGCGCGCGCCGCACCGGGCGTTGCGCGAGTTGCTCGCGCGGCTTCAGGCAGGCGGCTTGGCGGCGCTCGACACGCTGTCGATCGGCATGAGCGCCGACCTCGACGCCGCGATCGCCGAGGGCGCGACGATCGTGCGCGTCGGCAGCGCGATCTTCGGCACGCGCCGTGCCGCGCCGGGCTGAGCCGCCAGTGCTCAGCCCGGGTGCAGTGCCAGCGTCATGAAAACGCTGTTCGGGTCTTCGACATAGGCGCCGAACGGCTCGCCGCGCCTGAAGCCGGCGCGCTCGTACAGCCGATGCGCCGGCGCGAAGGCCGCGACCGAGCCGGTTTCCAGACTCAGCCGTTCGTAGCCGCGGGCGCGGGCGACTTCGATGATGTGAAGCAACAGCGCCCGCCCGGCGCCGGTGCGGCGTCGCGCCTCGGGCGTGCGCATCGACTTGACTTCACCGTGCGTCGGGCTCAATTCCGACAACGCACCACAGCCGAGCAGTTCCCGGTCATCCCACGCTGACCAGAACGTGATGCCGGGCGCGCGCAGCTTCTCGAGGTCGAGCGCATGGACGCTCTCCGGCGGCCCGAGCGCGTGCATGTTGCGCAGATGCTCTTCCAGCAGCGCGTGGATCGCAGGGCGGGACAGGTCGTCGAGCTCGATCTTCATCGGGATGTCTGCCGAGAGTTGGGTCGACGTGGCGTCTCGCTGGCGATCGCGACCAGATAGCGCGCCGGCAACCGCGTCGGGTTGCGAAACTCGACCGGCCCGGCGATCTGCATCGCCAGGCAGTCGCCGGCGTCGAGCCGCCAGGTCGCGCCGCCATGGCTCAACTCCATCGTCCCGGCCAGCAACCAGACCTGCTGACTGATCGTCGCCTCAAGGCTGGCGCCTTCGAGCACGACGCGCTGTCCGGCCGGGAACTCGACCGCAACCAGGCGCAGCGGCGACGGGTGATCGGGCGGCGAGACATTGCGCCGCAGGTAACCCGAGGCCGGGTCGCACCACTCGGTCTGCTCGCCACGCCGCATCAACGGGCCGGGCGCGTCGCGCGCGGCCTCAAACAACGCCGCCAGCGCCACGCCGAGCCCGCCGGCGACCTTCTCCAGAATCACGGCTGTCGCGCTCGTCTCGCCGCGCTCGATCAGCGACAGGGTCGAGCGGCTGACGCCGCTGCGCGACGCCAGCGCGTCGAGCGACAGGCCGCGGCCGGCGCGCAGCGCGGCAACGCGGTGGGCGATGCGCCGGTTGATGTCGCCCCGCGCGATGGATTCCAACATGATGGAATCATTTTCCATCAAAATGGAAAAGGACATCAAATCGGCAACTGGGTCGTGTTCTTCACTTCCTCCATCACCGCGTAGGTGCGCGTCTCGCGCACGCCCGGCAGCGCCCAGATCACCGAGCCGACGAAGCCGCGGTACGCCTGCATGTCGGCCACGCGCGTTTTGATCAGGTAGTCGAAGCCGCCCGCCACGAGATGGCATTCGAGGATCTCGGGCCGCACCTGCACCGCCGCCTTGAAGATGTTCATCGCGTCGTGCGTGGTGCGGTCGAGCACGACCTCGATGAACACCAGCAGACCGGCGCCGAGCTTGTCGGGGTTCAGCCTGGCCTCGTAGCCGAGGATGAAGCCGTCGCGGGTCAGGCGCTTGACGCGCTCCAGCACCGCAGTCGGCGAGAGGTGAACTGCCTCGGCCAACTTCAGGTTCGAGATGCGGCCGTCGGACTGGAGCGCGCGCAGAATCCGGGCGTCGGTGCGGTCGAGCGTGGGCGGCGACGGGTCTTCGGTGCTCATGCCGGATTATTCTCCGTTGAATAGCTTCTTTTCCGATATTAATCCTGATGTCAAGCCAATAACCTAGCGATCAATCCCGTCAAAAAGCCCACGAGGTAACCCATGTTCAGCGCCGCACCCGCCTCCGCCCGCCTGCCGCAGCCGTATCGCGACGAGTTCGCGGTGCTCGCGGCGCTGTTGCAATCGATGCAGGGGCAGGTCGACTGGCCCGCCGCGGTGCGCACGGCCCGGCCGTGGGTGCAGGCTGTGCGCGACAACCCGGCGCCGTTCTGGGCGATGGAATCGCTGCTGCAGGAGTACCCGATCTCCAGCGCCGAAGGCCTGGCGCTGATGCGGCTCGCCGAAGCCTTGCTGCGCGTGCCGGATGCGGAAACCGCCATCGCGCTGACCGCCGATCAGCTCGGCAAGGCCGACTTCGATGCCGCCTCGGGTGGCCCGCACAAGATGCTCGCGAATCTGTCGGCCAGCGCGATCGCGCTGTCGAAGAAGTTCCTGCCCGAGAACGACGCCGAGAGCGGCCTCCTGAGGCGGCTCGGCGCGCAGACGGTCGTCGCCGCGACGGTGCGCGCGATCCAGCTGCTCGGCCGCCAGTTCGTGCTTGGCCGATCCATCAAGGAGGCGATGGGCGAGGCCGCATCGGCACGCAAGGCATTGAGAGGCCTGCGCTTCAGCTACGACATGCTCGGCGAAGGCGCGCGCACCGAGGCCGACGCGCAGCGCTACCTGGCGTCGTACCTGAACGCGATCCACGCGATCGCGAGCGGGCGTTCGGCCGAGAGCCCCGAAGCAGCCGACGGCATCTCGATCAAGCTCAGCGCGCTGTTCTCGCGCTTTGAGGACGCGCAGCGCGAGCGCGTGTTCGCCGAGTTGCTGCCGCGCGTCTGGCAACTGATAGCACCGGCCGCGAAAGCGAACATCAACCTGACGATCGACGCTGAGGAAAGCGACCGCCTCGAACTCTCGCTCGACGTGCTGGATGCGCTCGCAGCGCGCATTGCGAAAGAGTTCCCGCAATGGCGCGGCTTCGGCCTCGCGGTGCAGGCCTACCAGACGCGTGCGCTCGAAGTGATCGCCGAAGTGGCGCGCATCGCGCGTTCGCACCACCTGCGCTTGATGGTGCGCCTCGTCAAAGGTGCGTACTGGGACGGCGAGATCAAGCGCGCGCAGGAGCTCGGCCTCTCCGGCTACCCGGTGTTCACCCACAAACACCACACCGACATCTCCTACCTTGCCTGCGCCCGCGCGCTGATCGCGAACCAGGACGTGATCTACCCGCAGTTCGCCACCCACAACGCCGGCACGATCGCCGCGATCATCGGCATGGCACAGCAGGCCGGCGCGCGCTACGAGATGCAGCGGCTGCACGGCATGGGCGAGGGCGTGTACCGCGAGGTGATGCGCGAAGTTCCAGGCAAGAGCGCGATCCCCGTGCGCGTCTACGCACCGGTCGGCGAGCACCGCGATCTGTTGGCGTACCTCGTGCGCCGCTTGCTCGAGAACGGCGCGAATTCGTCGTTCGTGCACCAGTTGTCGGATGAAGCCGTCAACGTCGAAGCGCTGCTCGCGTCGCCGCTCGTGCCGGCCGCGAAGGTCGGCATTGCGGCGCCGGTGGCGCTGTACGGCTTTGATGGCCGAAGCGGCCGCGCGAACTCGACCGGCGTCGACCTCGCCTGCCTCGCCGAGCGCGAGCCGCTCGATCGCGCGCTGGCCGCGACCCTCGTTCCTTCAGTACCCGAAGCCACGCGTGCCGATGTCGACGCCGCGATGAAGCGCCTGCACCTCGGCTTCAACGCCTCGAACACGACGCCGCTCGCGCAACGCGCCGCGACGCTGCGCCGCGCCGCCGACGCACTCGATGCGCGCCTGCCCGAGTTCTGCGGCCTGCTCGTGAAGGAGGCTCACAAGACCGTCGGCGATTGCGTTGCCGAAGTGCGCGAGGCGGTCGACTTCTGCCGCTACTACGCCGACCAAGCCGAGCTGCGCCTCGCCACGCAAGTCCTGCCCGGCCCGACCGGCGAGAGCAACGAGCTGCACCTGCACGGCCGCGGCGTGTTCGTCTGCATCAGCCCCTGGAAATTCCCGCTCGCGATCTTCGCCGGGCAGATCGCCGCGGCGCTGGTCGCCGGCAACGCAGTCGCCGCAAAGCCTGCTGAGCAAACACCGGCCATCGCGCAGCGCTTCGTCGAGTTGCTGCACGCGGCCGGCGTGCCGTTTGACGCGCTCGCGCTGCTGCACGGGCCCGGCGAAACCGTCGGCGCCGCGCTCGTCGCCGATCCGCGCACCGCCGGCGTCTGCTTCACCGGCTCGACCGCGGTCGCGAAGAGCATCAACCGCACGCTGGCCGCCAAGGACGGCGCGATGGTGCCGCTGATTGCCGAGACCGGCGGCATCAACGCGATGATCGTCGACAGCACCGCCCTGCCCGAGCAGGTTGTCGACGCGGTCGTGCAGAGCGCGTTCCGCTCGGCCGGCCAGCGCTGCTCGGCGCTGCGCCTGCTGTGCGTGCACGAAGGCATCGCCGATGGCGTGATCGAGATGGTGCGCGGCGCGCTGAAAGAGCTGAACGTCGGCGACCCGGCGCTGCTCGCGACCGATGTCGGCCCGGTGATCGACGCCGAAGCGTTTGACGGTGTCAGCGCGCACATCGCGCGGCTGCGCACGCAGGCCAAGACGATCGGCGAGGCGTCGGTCGAATCGACCTTTCCGCGGCTGATCGCGCCGGTCGCGTTCGAGCTCGACGCGATCATCGATGTGAAGCAGGAGATCTTCGGCCCGGTGCTGCATGTCGTGCGCTGGGGCGGCGACGTGGACCAAGTCGTCGCGCAGATCAACGCGCTCGGCTATGGGCTGACGCTGGGCATCCAAACGCGCATCGACTCACGCGCGCTGCGCCTCGCGGCAGCGGCGCGCATCGGCAACGTCTACGTAAACCGCAACATGATCGGCGCCGTCGTCGGCGTGCAGCCGTTCGGCGGCGAGGGCCTGAGCGGCACCGGGCCGAAAGCCGGCGGCCCACACTACTTGTATCGCTTCTGCGCCGAGCAGACCGTGACGATCAACACCGCCGCCGCCGGCGGCAACGCAACGCTGCTGGCAGGCGGGCGCTGAGGGCCGTGGCCGCGAGGCGCCCCAGCGCAGAGTTCGCGATGAACTGGTAGATTCGTGCCAAAGCATCACGACACTCCGGAACGGCAATCCGATGAACGATCGACACCCCCCGTCCACCCGCTCGACGCCGGCCCGGCTCGTGCTGATCGCGGCCGTTGTCGGCGGGGTCGGCGCGGCTTTCGCTTACACCGCCGGCTGGTTTACGCCGAACCGCCTTACCCCGACCAAAATCGTCGATGTGCTGGCGCCGCCCACCGGGCCAGCGCTCGGCTTCCGCCGCAACCACGCCAAGGGCATCTGCTTCACCGGCACCTTCGAGGCCAACGGCGCGGGGCGCGCCTTGTCGAAAGCCCAGCTGTTCACGGCCGGCACCTACCCCGTGACCGGCCGCTTCAACCTCGCCACGCCCGACCCCAAGACGGCCGACGGCACTGTACGCGTGCGTGCACTGAGCCTGCGCATCCGCACGCCCGACGGCCAGGAGTGGCGCGCCGCGATGATCGACGCGCCGTTCTTCCCCGTCGCCACGCCGCAAGCGTTCTACGAGCTGCAGGTCGCGTCGGCCCGCAAAGCCGATCCCGATGCGATGAAGAACTTCGCGGCCGCGCATCCCGAGATCGCTGCGTTCGGCGCTTGGGCCAAGAGCGCTCCGTTCACGGGCTCGTATGCCGAGGACCGCTACAACGGCCTGAACAGCTTCGTCTTCATCGACGCGCAGGGCCGGGAGCAGGCGGTGCGCTGGTCCTTCAAACCGGCCGCAACGCCGGTGTCGCGTAGGAGCCGCTCCAG
>JANXVK010000603.1 GCA_025351675.1 Rhizobacter sp. | reverse complement strand
TCCATGCGGATCATCTTCAGCTGCGGGCACTCTGGCAGCGGCACCGGCACGTCGGCCCGCACCACGAACGGCCGCTCGTGCTCGGTGCTGTCGAAACCCATCACGCGCATGAACGGCCGCGAGGTGCGGTACAGGTAGGTCACCAACGACAGGATCGTGCCAAGCAGGATCGCCATCTCGATGCGGATCGTCATCGTCGCGAGGCCGGTCACCAGCGCGATCGTGAAGTCCTGCCGGCTCTGCTGCCACAGGCGCTGCCAGCCGGGGATGTCGAACAGCGACCACGCGATCACCAGCAGCAGCGCGGCGATCGCCGGCAGCGGGATCAGCGCCAGAAGCGGCGCCGTGAACGCGATCAGCAGCAGCAACCACAGCGACGCAAACACCGCGGCCAGCGGCGTGCGCGCGCCGGCCTCCAGGTTCGGCATCGAACGGTTCAGCGAGCCGCACGACACATACGACGAGAAGAAGCCGCCGACGATGTTCGACAGCCCCTGGCCGCGGAACTCGCGGTTCGCGTCGATCGCCTGACCGGAACGCGCCGCCACCGCCTTCGCGATCGAGATCGACTGGCCGAGTGCGACGATCGTCAGCGCGAACGCGATCGACAGCAGTTCGGGGATGCTGCTCAGCTCGACGCCCGGCCAGTGAAAGCGCGGCACGATCGCCGGGATGCTGCCGACCACGGCGATCGCGCCCCACAGCGGCCACGGCGATGCGCTGTTCAGCAGCGCTGCGAGCGCGGTGCCGGCCGCCAGCCCGATCAGCATGAACGGCCACTTCGGCAGCAGGCGCCTGAACACCAGCACGACCACCAGCGTGAACACGCCGACCAGCAGCGCACCCGGGCGCACTGCGTCGAGGTGCTGGCCGATGTGCACGAACAGCGCGCCCGTGCCGTGCTTCTCGGGCGACGCCAGACCGAGCAGATCGGTCAGCGAATGGACCGCGATCAGCGCGGCGGCGCCGGTCATGAAGCCGCGCAATGCCGAAGGCGAGATGAAGTTGGCGATCGACCCGAGCCGCAGCACGCCGATCAGCCACTGCATCAGCCCGACCAGCACCGTGACCGCTAGCGCGAGCTGGATGTAGGCGGGCGAGCCGACGATCGCGAGCGGCGCGAGCGTGGCGAACAGCGCGAGCGAGTTTGCGTTGGTCGGCCCCGAGACCACGTGCAGGCTGGAGCCGAACAGTGCGGCGATGACGCAGGGCACGATCGCGGTGTACAGGCCGTACTCGGGCGGCAGACCGGCGAGCGACGCGAACGCGAAGCCTTGCGGCAGCACCAGCAAGGCGCCGAGGATGCCGGCAACCAGGTCGGCGCGAAGCGTCAGCTTGTCGACCCGGCCCACCCAAGGGCCAAATACACGCGAGAGGGCTTCGGTCATGAGCGGCTATTGTGCCGCCCGACAGACCTCACATCCGGCCCTTCCACGGCACGAGCTTTCTTTCGACCCAGCGCATCAGCAAATCGAACATGTAGGCGACCACGCCGATCACGATGATGCCCATGATGACGATGTCGGTGCGCAGGAAGTTCGATGCGTTCAGCACCATCTGGCCGAGACCGACATTGGCCGCGACCATCTCGGCGGCGACCAGCGTGGTCCAGCCGAAACCGATCGCGATGCGCATGCCGATCAGGATGTCGGGCAGTGCCGACGGCAGGATCACGTGGCGGATCACCTGCAGGTAGCTCGCACCCATCGAGTACGCGGCGTTGATCTGCTCCTGCGAGGCGCTGCGCATGCCCGAGCGGGCGGCGAGCGCGAGCGGCGCGAAGCAGCTCAGGAAGATCAGCAGCACCTTGGGCAGCTCGTCGATGCCGAACCAGATGATGATCAGCGGCAGGTAGGCGAGCGGCGGCAGCGGGCGGTAAAACTCCAGCGGCGGGTCGAAGATGCCGCGCATCACGCGGCTCATGCCCATCGCGATGCCGATCGGGATCGCAGTGATGCAGGCCAGCGCGAACGCCGAGAACACGCGGAACATGCTGGCGAGAAAGTGCTGCCAGAGCGGCTTGTCGTTCGCGGCGCCGGTGAGGTATTCGTAGAACTGCTGGAACACCGCTTGCGGCGTCGGCAGAAACAGCGGCTTGACCCAGCCCATGTTGGTGATCAGCGCCCACAGCGCGAGCAGCACGACCACGGTCGTCACGCTGATGCCGGCGCTGTTGCCTTCGCCGGGGACCTTGAACTGGCTGGTCTTCAGCGGTGCGCTCTTCACCGAGCTGGCCGCCACCGGCGCGACCGGAACGGCGGATGTGAGTTCAGACATGCGCTGCCTCCAGGGTCAAGAGTCCGCGAGCGCAGGCTCGCGGTGATGAATGATCGAAAGAACCTCTTCGCGCATGCGGATGAACTCGGGCTCCGATTTCACCTTGCGCGCGTCGCCGTGCGACAGGAACTGGCGCGAAAACGGCACGTCGTCATAGGTGTGCGAGATGCGACCCGGGCTCGGGCTCATCACGATCAGGCGCGTCGCGAGAAACAGCGCCTCCTCGACCGAGTGGGTGATGAAGAACACCATCTTGTTCGATTTCACCCAGGCGCGCAGCAGGATCTCCTGCACGGTCTCGCGCGTGAACGCGTCGAGCGCGCCCATCGGCTCGTCCATCAGCAGCACGGCCGGGTCGCTGGCCAGCGCGCGCGCGATGCCCACGCGCTGCTGCATGCCGCCCGAGAGCTCGTAGACCGCGCGATCGCCATACTTCTCGAGGCCGACGAGGCCGAGCTTCTCTTGCGCGACCCTGTCGCGTTCGGCCTTGCCGACACCGTTCAGCCGCAGCCCGAGCGCGACGTTGTCGCGCACGCTGAGCCACGGCATCAGCGCATGCTTCTGGAACACCACGCCGCGGTCGGCGCCGGGGCCGACGACCGGTTGGCCGTCAAGGAGGATCTCGCCGCTGGACGGCGGCAGAAAACCGGCGATCGAATTCAGCAAGGTCGTCTTGCCGCAACCCGAGGCGCCGAGCGCGACGACGAAATCGCCGTCGCGCATCGTCAGGTTGACAGGCGCGAGCGCCTGCAGCATGCCGCCCTTGACGGCGTAGTTGACCGTGAGGTCGCGGATGTCGAGGGTGGGCATGACAGATCTCTTCAAAAGCCAAACACAAGGGCGTCGCGCAGCGAGGCCCGCCGTCGTCTCAACCGAAGTTATTTGCCCATCGCCTTTTGCACGTAGGTCGTGGTGACGAATGCGCCGTAGTCGGGCTTCACTTCCTGGACGCGGCCCTGCTCCTTCAGGAAGGCCGCCGTGCCGGCCATCGCCTTGGCCGCGCCACCGCCCAGCCAAGCCGGCGAGAGCTGCTCGGCAAAAGTCGGGAAGGTGTAGAGCGCCATCGCGGGGCCGACGTCTTTCGGATCGGCCTTGGTCCACTTGGCCATCGCCTTGGTCTGCGGGGAGTCGGGCGTCCAGGTTTTGCCGCTGGCCTTGTATTCCTCGTTGGCGCGGTTCAGCGCCTTCACGAACGCGACCATGAAGCCTTCGTTCGCGGCCGCCCACTTGCCGTTGACGACGATGCCTTCGAAGGTCGGCGCGCCCTTCTTGCCGATGCTGCCCGAGGTGGCGATGGTCTTGCCGTTGCCCTTGATCTTCGACAGCACCGGGTCCCAGATGAAGGTCGCGTCGATGTCGCCGCGCTCCCAGGCCGCGGCGATCTCCGGCGGGCGCATGTTCATCACGTTGACGGTCTTGGTGTCGACGCCTTCCATCTTCATGCCGGCCATCAACTGGTAGTGCGCGGTCGAGACGAACGGCGTCGCGACCTTCTTGCCGACCAGGTCCTTCATGCTGTTGATGCCCGACCCGTTGCGTGCGACCAGCGCCTCGGCGTCGGCGATGTCGGCCGAGATCCAGAACAGCTTGATGTCCTGGCCCTGGCTGGCGGCAGCCGTCAGCGGGCTGGAGCCGGTTTCGCCCATCTGCACGTCGCCCGAGGCCATCGCGCGGATCACGTCGCCGCCGCCCGAGAACATGCGCCAGTTGATCTTGTAGCCGGTGGCCTTCTCGACCTCGCCCGACTCCATCACCAGGCGCAGCGGCACCAGCATGTCCTGGTGCGCGAAGGTCACTTCTTTGGTCTGCGCGAAGGCCGCGCCGGCCAGCATCCAGACCGCCGCAGCGGTCACCAGCGATTTGTTCAGGGTCATGTTTCTTCTCCCGTGTGTGGATGGATCGTGGCAGCCCAGCGCTGCCGTGATGGCGAACGCGACTGTGCACTCAAGCGCCCGCGCAGCGAAGTACCAGCGATCTGCGTCAAACAGAGCCAGCGAGCAAGGGTTGACCCTCGATCTGGTGCGTGCCGCCACGGCCGCACTGCTGCGGTGCGCGCCGGCACGAGTGTGCCGCAGCGCGGCGCACTGGCATAGTCCGGGTCGGGCGTTGCATGTGCCGCGCCAGTCACTCCACGAAAGGCCACCCATGCGCAACGACGATCTCGGCAAGCTTCTTCTTCGACTCATGCTCGGCGGCCTGATGCTCTTTCACGGCATCGCCAAGCTGATCTCGGGCCCGGCCGCGATCAAGGGCATGGTGGCGGCAGCCGGCTACCCGGCCGAGCTGGGTTACCTCGTCTACGTCGGCGAGGTGATCGCGCCGCTGCTGCTGATCATTGGCGTGTGGACCCGCCCGGCGGCGCTGGTGATCGCCGTCAACATGGTGATCGCGGTGCTGCTCGTCCACGCGACGCAGCTGTTCACGCTGAACGCCAAAACCGGTGGCTTGGCGCTGGAGTTGCAGGCGCTTTACTTCTTCAGCGCGCTGGCCATCGCACTGCTCGGGCCGGGCGGCATCCGTTTCGGCCGACGCGGCGGCTTCTGGGCCTGATCCGACTGGCGAACCGCGCTCAGTGCGCCGGCCGCGCCGGCGCACGCGCCTCGCCGCGCGCCTGCGCGAGCTCGGCCGCGGCCAGCCCGAGCGCGCGGATGCCGGCGGCGATCTGCCCCGCCGCGATCGACGACAGCCGCAGCCTGAAGAACGGGCACGGGTACGGCGGCTTGCCAAAGAACACGGCGCCGGCCTCGATCAGCACGCCGTGGCTGCGCGCCATCAGCGAGAGCTCGCTGGCGTCGACCCAGGCCGGCGCGCGCACCCAGATCGAGGCGCCGCCCTGCGGCAGCGTGAATTCGAAGTCGGGCAGGTGCTCGCGCAGCGCCTGCGCGGCCAACGCGAGCCGCTCCTGCATCGCCTGGTTGACGCGCCGCGCGTGCGATTCGTGGTGGCCGAGCGACAGGAACAGCGCATACGCATGCTGCAAAAACGCGCTCGGGTGCCGCACCATCGCATGGCGGATCGCACGCAGCTCTTTGATCAGCGCGCGCGGCGCGACGATGTAGCCCAGCCGCAGCGCCGGCGACAGACTCTTCGAGACCGAGCCGACGTAGATCACGCGGCCGGTTTTGTCCAGGCTCTTCAGCGCCGGCATCGGCGCGCCTTCATAGAGGTTCTCGGCCTCGTAATCGTCTTCGATGACGACGAAGTCCTGCAGCTCGGCCTTGCGCAGCAGCCATTGGCGGCGTTCCAGGCTCAAGGTCGCGGTCGTCGGGCTCTGGTGCGACGGCGTCACGAACAGGTAGTCGACCGCCGGCAGCGCGTCGATGACCAAACCTTCGTCGTCAACCGCGACCTCGACCCACTTCGGCTTGCGCAACGCGAAGCTGTTGCGCGCATGCGGGTGGCCGGGCTCCTCCAGGCCGACGCGCTGGTTCTCGTCGAACAAGGCATCGGCGAGCAGGTAGTAAGCGTGTTGGGCGCCGACCGTGACGATGATCTCTTCTTTCAGCGCGAACACGCCGCGCTTGGGCAGCAGCCGGGTGCGGATCTGCTCGATCAGGTCGGGCACGTCGTCGGTCTCGAAATCGGGCGTCCAGTGCGGCAGCTGCGAGCGCGCGAGGCTGCGCGCGCAGCACTCGCGAAAGTCTTCGGTCGGGAACAGTTGCGGGTCGTAGGTGCCGTAGACGAACGGGTACGGGTAGTCGCGCCAGCGGTCGGGCTTCGAGAGTGTGGGCCGGTCAACCAGCGAGCGCAGCACGCGCTGCTTCCAGACCGGCGCGGCGCCCGACTGCCCGCTCACGCCGGCCAGCGGCTCGGCCTGCGCGGCCGACAGCGGCTTCGCGTCTTTCGCGACGAACACGCCGCTGCGCGGCCGCGCCTCGAGAAAGCCCTCGTCCATCAGCTGCAGGTAGGCCGAGGTCACGGTGTTGCGGCTCATGCCGAGCACGGTGGCGAGCTCGCGCGACGACGGCAGCGGCGCACCGGCGCCGAGCCGCCCGTCGAGAATCGCCTGCACCACCGCGAGGCGCAAACGCCCCTGCAACGGCAGCGCGGGTTGCTCGGGCAGCCGGAACAGCGTCGCCCATTGGACGGTGGAGCGTGAGGTGGCCATGGTGGAGTGCGAGTCTAGGGCAGAGGGCCGGGCCGCCATGGGCCACGAAGAGGCCCACTGCCCGGCCCTCGGCCGGCCCCCATCCCCGCGGGGGATCGGTCGACGTATCCATTGGCCGAGGGGTGGTCATCCTCGGGCTGGCTCGGCCGAATGGCCGCAACTGGCCCTATCGCGGCGGCGGGCCTTTCTCTACGCTCGACCGGATCAAACACCGAGGCACACCCATGAGCGCCACCGCACCCGTCACGACCGCCACGCTGGAGGCCTTCAGCGTCGCCTGGAACGCCCACGACATCGACGCGCTGATGGGCTTCATGAGCGACGACTGCATCTTCCAGACCGCCGCCGGCCCCGACGCCTGCGGCACGCGCATCGCCGGCCCCGACGCCGTGCGCAAGGCCTTCGCCGCCGCCTGGCAGGCCGTGCCCGATGCGCAGTGGGAGAACGGCGTGCACTTCGTCAGCGGCGACTTCGGCACCTCGCAGTGGACCTTCACCGGCACCGCCGCCGACGGCAGCCGCATCGAGACCGACGGCATCGACGTGTTCACGTTCAAGGGCGGCAAGATCGCGCTGAAGAACGTGTTCCGCAAGGCGCGGCCGAACATTCCCGCGGCGAAGTAAGCGAGGCGTCCATGGCCATCGCCCCACCGCTGCACTTCACCGGCGGTGCGCTGCCCGCCGAGAAGCGCTACGACCCGCAGTACGACCCGCTGGTCGCGCCGAACCCCGGCAACGGCCGTGCGTACGCGCCGACGTACTGGGTCGCGAGCGCCGGCACGCCGCCCGACGACGACGGCCCGATCACGCACGACATCGACGCCGATGTCGTCATCATCGGCTCGGGCTCGACCGGTATTTCGACGGCGCTGTACCTCGCACAGGAACACGGCATCAAGGCGGTCGTGCTGGAGGCGAACCAGACATCATGGGGCTGCTCCAGCCGCAGCGGTGGCCAGGGCCAGAACGCCAGCGGCCGGCTGAAGCGCTCGCAGTGGATCGAACGCTGGGGCCTCGATGTCGCGAAGCAACTCGACACCGAGATTCGCACCGGCTTCGAGAATTTCAAGCAGCTGACGCGCGAGATCGACTGCGACGCCTTCGACGGCGGCCACCTCTACCTCGCGCACCGGCCCGAGAAGCTCGACTACCTGCGCGGGGAGTCGCGCGTGATGAACGAGACCTTCGGCTACGCGACGCGCATGCTGAGCGCCGAAGAGATCCGCCGCGATTACTGCGATGAGCGTGAAAACGCCGGCGGCATGCTCGAAGCCGAGGGGGTCGGCATCCACCCCCTGAAGTTCACCTTCGGGCTGCTCGCCAAGGCGCGCGCGCTCGGCGCGAAGATCCACCCGGCGAGCCCGGTGCAGGGCTGGCAGACGGTGGGCGGCGTGCACCACTTGCGCACACCCGGCGGCACGGTGCGCGCGAAGCGGGTCGCGGTCTGCACCGGCGGCTACACCAGCCAAGCGCTGAACCCGCTGCTGAAGAACAAGATCATGCCGATCCTGTCGAACAACTGCGTGACGCGCTTGTTGACCGATGCCGAGCTGGCGGCGTGCAACTTCAAGTCGCAGACCTTCCTGACCGACACACGCACGCTGCGCTTCTACTACCGGCTGCTGAAGGACGCCGACGGGCATCGCCTGCAAATCGGCAGCCGCAGTGCGCTCGCCGGCGCCGATGCCGAAGACCCGGCCCATCTGAAGCTGCTGACGGATGCGATCGCGCGCAAGTTCCC
>JANXVK010000589.1 GCA_025351675.1 Rhizobacter sp. | reverse complement strand
CCGATCTCGTCGAACAGCAGCGCGACATTGCTGCTGCCCTTCAGAAACACCTGGCTGATCTGCAGCGAGCGGTAGCGGTCGCGGCCGCTGAGCGAGTTGCCGTCGCGGTCGGCGTACTCGACTTCGTAGAGTTCGAGCCCGGCCGATTGCGCCGCGACTTTCGCGAGCTCGGTCTTGCCGGTGCCCGGCGGGCCGTACAGCAGCACGTTGACACCCGGTTCCTTGCGCGCGACCGCGTTCGCGAGCAGCGCGGTCATCATCTTCTGGTCGACGCCGACGAAGTCGAAGTCGGTCACCGTGAGTTCGCTGCGCTTGGCCGGCCGCGTGAACACCGCCATCAGGTCCGACGGGCCTTCGTACTTGCGCATCAGTACCGGCGGCAGCTGCTCGCTGACCTTCATCAGGTCGGCCAGATCGGTGATGTTGTGCTCGCTGATCAGGTTCTCGACCATGCCGATGCGCTCGAGCCGCGAACCCGCGCGCAACGCTTCGGCCACGTCGGTCTCGCTGACCCCGGCCACGCTCGCGATCGCCGCGTACGCCTCCTGCGCGTTCGAGACCTTGAACTCGACCAGCAACCCGCGCAGATCGCGCTGGTAGCGCGCGAGCGTGCCGTAGAGCAGCAGCGCGCGCTCGGCCGGGTTCAACTGCAGCAGACCGGCCAGCGAATCGATGTTCTTCTGGACCAGCGTCGATTCGCGCTGAAGGCTGCGGCCGAGCCAGTCGGCGGTCGCGCCGAGCACGGCGAGCAGGTCTTTCGGCGCGTCCTTGATGTACTCGTCGATGTAGAAGAACAGCGTGCCTTCTTCGTACGGGCCGCGCCAGCCGCCGTGGCGCGCCATGAAGGCGTCGTCGTCGAGCAGCTCGTGGCCGCGCCAGTGCTCGTTGCCCTTGCAGCGCGTCTTGAGAAAGCCGCGCAGCCGCGCCAGCACCGAGCCGGGCCAGACGAGGTGCTTGCCGGTCAGCGAGAGCAGGCTGTTCCAGTCGCGCCGCAGGTTGAAGCGGCCAGCGTTGTGCATCGTCAAGGTCAGCACGAACTGCGAGCACATGCGGTCGAGCACCGGCGCGTCTTTCAGGCCGGGCGACAGCAGCAAGCGTGCATCAGCGTGGCTCTTGGCCATGGCACCTCCGGGGGGAGTCGGTGGATCATCTTGGCGCAGAGTGCGCAGCGGGGCAAGCCCCGGCGCGGCACACGGCAGCACTGACCATAACGCGAGCGAAGCGGTTCGGACGACACGTGCGGCGATTCGCCCGCACGTGCGCTGGGAGCTCAGGCCAGCGCCGGGCCGCCCCAAGCGGCGTGAGTTCCGCTCGGGGGGCGACGCCGAAGGCGTCTTGGGGCAGTCATCTAGTGAAGAATGACCGGCTGCTGCATCAAGGATGTGAAGCGCTCGATGTAATCGTCGATCTCTTCCTCAGACGGTTGGGTCTGGATCAGCGCCTCGACGCCTTCCTTGAAGCTCTCGGCCATCACGCCCTGCAGGAAGATCTCTTTGCGGGCGAACTTGTCGACGATCTCGTAGCCGCCGTGGCTCAGCGGCTCGGGCGCGTCGGCCACCACCGGCGCCGCGTCGGGCGCCACCGCAGCCGCCACGTCGAACAGCACCACGGCATAGCTGTCGGAGTTGTAGAGCATCTGCATTCGGTGATTCCCTGGTGAGAGCCTTGCATTCGGTTGACGCCAACTACCTGAGCATTGCAACGCAAATTTCAAGCCAGCGGACGACAGGGTTGGCACTTTTCCCTTGAACCGGGGGTCAGTTCGGCGAGATCACCTCGACGAGCCGCAACTCGTAGCCTTCGTCGCTGCCGCCCGACTTCTGGTTCGCGCGCACCGGCAGATTGTTCTGTTTCGGATTGAGCCAAACCTGCACCGTCGTGTCGTAAGCCTCGCGCGGCTCACGCACGAACCTGAACGCGTCGACCGCGCCGCCGCGCGCGTCGACCGATTCGGGGCCGATGCAGCGGAAGACCCAGATTCCCGCATCGCCGCGCGAACCGGTGACAGACATGACGACCTTCGCGCCGGGCGCCGTGAGCTGCGGCTCGGCGGAGACGATGGCGGCGAGCTGCAGCATCCAGCTGAGCCGATCTTGCGCGCCCGGCTTCAGCGCGAACTCGCTTTGCGAGCCGGAGTAGGTGATCTTGTCGCTGCCCTTGTCGCTGTGGCGCTGAAAGTTCGCGGCCGTCGTGCCGCGCCGCGGGCGTTGGTCGGTGAAGCGCAGCGGCGCGATGCCGGCCGCGTCGAAGCTGCCCCTGCTGGTCTGCGCCAGGATCGTCAGGCCGCTGAGCTTGACATCGAGCGTCAGTTCGTAATGGTCGCCTTGCGGGCGCCAGACCAACTCGCCGGTGCCGCGCAGGTTGCCGCGACTGACTTCGTAGCGCAGCGTGGCGGCCGGCGGCGGCTGGGTGCGGTACAGCGGGATCGCCTCGTCGTTCGCGTTCGCGTTCGCGGGTGCGGGTGCGGGTGCGGGTGCGGGTGCGGGTGCGGGTGCGGGTGCGGGTGCGGGTGCGGGTGCGGGCG
>JANXVK010000523.1 GCA_025351675.1 Rhizobacter sp. | reverse complement strand
AGCGCTTCCTGCTTCATTTCGAGCATCACGACGGGAATGCCGGCGTTCAGGAAGTTCATCGCGATGCCGCCCCCCATCGTGCCGGCACCGATCACGGCGAGCTTCTTGATGTCGCGCACAGGCGTGTCGGCCGGCACGTCGGGGATCTTGGTGGTCGCGCGTTCGGCCACGAACGCGTGGCGCAGCGCCTTGCTCTCGGGCGTGAACATCAGCGCGGTGAACAACTCGCGCTCGAGCTTCATGCCGGCGTCGAACTTGAGGTTCAGCGAGCCGGCGACGGCCTCGACGCACTTCAGCGGCGCCGGGAAGTTCTTCGACATGCCGCCGACCATGTTCTTGACAAACTGCACATAGGCGTCGGGGTTCGGGTGCGTGACCTTCAGGTCGCGCACCAGCGGCAGCGGCCGCTTGTCAGCGACTTCGGCCGCGAGCGCGAACGCTTCGGTCATCAGGTCGCCGGATGCGATCTTGTCGAACAGCTTCTGGCCCGGCGCCATCGCGAGCATCTCGCTCTTCACAGCCTCGCCGCTGACGATCATGTTCATCGCGTTCTCGACGCCGATCACGCGCGGCAGGCGCTGAGTGCCACCGGCGCCGGGGATCAGGCCGATCTTGACTTCGGGCAGCGCGACCTGCGCGCCGGGCGACGCGATGCGGTAATGGCAGCCAAGTGCGAGCTCAAGCCCACCGCCCATGCAGACGCTGTGGATCGCCGCGACGATCGGCTTCGTGCTCGCTTCGAGCGCGAGGATCACGCTCAGCAGGTTGGGTTCGGCCAGCGCCTTCGGCGAGCCGAACTCCTTGATGTCGGCGCCGCCGGAGAAGGCCTTGCCGGCGCCGGTGATGACGATCGCCTTCACGGCCGCATCGGCCTGCGCCTTCTCGAGCCCTTGGGTGATGCCCAGCCGTGTCGCGTAACCAAGGCCGTTGACGGGCGGGTTGTCCAGCGTGATGACGGCCACAAAGCCGCGGAGTTCGTAGGTAGCGCTCATGCTTCGTATCCTCGGGTTCGGCAGAAAAAGAACGATCGTTCAATTCTAGGTCGGGAACAAAAAAAGGCGCTGTCTCACCAGTGACAGCGCCTGCTTGCGACGGGCTCTCGGTCGCGGGCATCGAGCCCGCTCCCTCGCCGAACGCTGCGCTGGTCGATCCCCGCTTGGGGCCCCTCGCCCTTCGCTTCGCGTTCTAGACTTCGAGCCACTCCTTGCGGATATCGGCGTCGGCCCGCAACGCGGCCGGCGTTCCCTCGAACACGATGCTGCCGTGCCCCATCACGTAGCAGCGTTCGGAAATGTTCAACGCGATGGTGAGCTTTTGCTCGACCAACAGCACCGAAACCCCGCGGTCCTTCAGGGTCTTCAGGTACTCGGCGACGAGCTCGACGATCTTCGGCGCGAGGCCTTCGGTCGGCTCGTCGATCATGATCAGGTCCGGGTCGCCCATCAGCGTGCGGCACAGCGTGAGCATCTGCTGCTCGCCGCCCGAGAGCACGCCGGCTTCGGTGTGCTCGCGCTCTTTCAAGCGCGGGAACATGCGGTACATGTCGTCGAACGACCAGCGCGGCGTTTTCTTGCCGCGCTTCTCGCCGAGCTGCAGGTTCTGGTGCACCGTGAGCTTGGGGAAGATGTCGCGGTTCTCGGGCACGTAGCCGATGCCGCGGTGGGCGATGTCGAAAGTATGCTGGCCGAGGATCTCCTGGTCGCGGAACCTGACCGAGCCTTCGCCGGTCACCAGGCCCATGATCGTCTTGACGGTCGTTGAGCGGCCCGAGCCATTGCGCCCGAGCAGCGCGACGATCTCGCCTTCGCCGACCTTCATGTCGACACCGTGAAGGATATGACTCTTGCCGTAGTAGGCGTGCAGTTGATTCAGTTGCAACATCTCAGTGTCCTGCCCCTGCCACTTGCGCATCGGCCAATACCGATCCGAGATACGCCTCCTGAACCTTCGGATTCGCGCGCACCGCCTCCGGCAGGTCGAACGCGATCACTTCACCGTAGACCAGCACCGCGATCTTGTCGGCCAGGCCGAACACCACGCCCATGTCGTGCTCGACCGTCAGCAAGGTCTTGCCGACCGTGACCTCGCGGATCAGTTCGATGAAGCGCGCCGTCTCGCTCTTGCTCATACCGGCGGTCGGTTCGTCGAGCATCACCACGGTCGCGCCGCCGGCGATCGTGATGCCGATCTCGAGCGCGCGCTGTTCGGCGTAGGTCAGGTTCATCGCGAGCGTGTTGCGCTTCTTGTCGAGGTGCAGATCGCGCAGCAGTTGTTCGGCGCGCTCGTTCGCGTCGGTCATGCCGGCGAGGAACTTCCAGAAGGCGTACTTGTAGCCCATCGACCAAAGCACGCCGCAGCGCAGGTTCTCGAACACCGAGAGCTTGCTGAACAGGTTACTGACCTGAAAGCTGCGCGCCAGGCCCAGCCGGCTGACCTCGTACGGCGCCATGCCGTCGATGCGCTGGCCGTTCAGGCTGATTTCGCCGCTGGTGGGTTTGAGGCGGCCGCTGATGAGGTTGAACAGCGTCGACTTGCCGGCGCCGTTCGGCCCGATGATGGCCACACGCTCGCCGGGCGCGACCGCGAGGCTCGTGCCGCGGATGATCTCGGTCTTGCCGAAGGACTTGCGCAGGTCCTTCAATTCGATCGCAAATTGCGTCATGCTGCCTCCCGCGCGCGGATCGCCGCTTCGATTTCGCCCTGCACTTCGCCCCAATGCAGCGCGAAGCGGCGGCGCGTGAACTCGAACAGGCCGATGCCGATCAGCGCGACGACAGCGGCACCGATCCAGCTCGTGGTCGACTTCACGTTCAACTCGATGCCGAGGAACTTCATCATCGGCCCGAGCGCCTCGTTCAACTGGATGTGATAAGTCATCTCGATCATCGCCGCGATGCCGAAGAACATCAGCGCGCCGGTCACCGCGAGCAGCGCATACCAGCCCAGCACGCGGCCGAGCTTGCCGAACTTCCAGGCCCGCAGGTTCATCATGATCAGACTGGCAATGCCGCCGGGCGCATACATCACCATCAGCAGGAAGACGAGGCCGAGATAGAGCAGCCACGCCTTCGTGATCTCCGACAGCAGCACCAGCGCGAGCACCATCAGCGCCGCGCCGATGATCGGCCCGAAAAAGAAGGTCGCGCCGCCGAGAAAAGTGAACAGCAGGTAGCCACCCGAACGTGCCGCCCCCACCACTTCGGCGGTGGCGATCTCGAAGTTCAGGGCGTACATGCCGCCCGCCACGCCGGCGAAGAAGCCGGCGATGATGAACGAGATGTAGCGCACGCGCTGCGTGCTGTAGCCGATGAACTCGACCCGCTCCGGGTTGTCGCGCACCGCGTTCAGCATGCGGCCGAGCGGCGTGCGCGTGAACGCGTACATGCCGGCGGTGCAGATGATGGTGTAGATCGCGAGCAGGTAGTAAACCTGGATCTGCGGCCCGAAGGTGATGCCCATCACCGGCTTGCCGATGACCCGGTTCGCGCTGATGCCGGCCTCG
>JANXVK010000500.1 GCA_025351675.1 Rhizobacter sp. | reverse complement strand
CGCTTAAGCGCAGGTCGAACTGCGTGCCGACGCTGGTATAGCGCTTGCGCAGCGCGGCACGTCCGGGGTCGGTCCAGAGCGCGCTGCCGAACACCGCGGGTCTCAGCCACGTGGCATGGAAGCCCGGCACGCCCGCCGACTCGAACACCAGCGGCGGCAGGTTCCACTCGACCATCTGGCGCACGAACGACAAGCCCGCGATCTCGTTGAGGCGAAAGCCCGGCATCGCTTCGTAGTCGCGGTAGCGCTTGACCTCGCCGTCGTCGATGCGGTTGTTGCCGAAGCCGCCGAAGTAGAAGTTCGCGAGCGGGTTGTTGCGGTCACCGCTGGCCGCGCCGAGCGCGGTGCGCGACCAGATCGACGAATGCGCCCAAGGCAGCGCGTAACCCGCATCGACGTTGCCACGCAACTGCGGCGTGGTGCGGCGCTGCGCCAGGCTGGCCGACAGCACGCCGGTGGCGCGCACACCCTTCTCGTCGTCAACCCCGCCAAGCGAGCGGCGCACGTCGGTGAAGTACAGGCCGGCGGAAGCGGTCGTCAGCCGCGTGAAGCCGCTCGAGACGTTCTGGTAGTCGGGCAGTGTATCGATCTTGTCGAAGTACGCGACATCGAGCTTCAGGTCGAGGCGGCGCGGCTCGTCGAAGACCAGCGGCTGGTCGTAGCCGAGCTTCACGGCCAGGCCCTTGCGACTGCGCTTGGTCGGGCCCGACAGGTCGTAGAAGTCGGAGCGGTTCCACGACAGCGCGCCGCGCCAGCCGAGATAGCGCCCGTCGATCTGGAGGTGCGTGCGCTCGTCCTGCCGCAGCGCCACGTCGGGCGTGTACGCGGCCGTGATGCCGAGGTGCGCGAAGCCGAGCAGGTCGTCGATGTTGGCGTGGTAGCCGACGCCGACCGCATCCTTGTAGCCCTGCAGCACCGGGTAGGCGCTCTGCAGGCGCAGCTGCTGCAGTGGCGCGTAGTGGCCGCGCCGGGTGACCAGCTCCTCGTCGTCGACCGTGCTCGGCGGCGGCACCTGCCAGCGCGTGACGACCGGGTGGCGCGCCGCCAGTTCGGCACCGAGGAAGCGCACCGCGCTGACATCCTCGAGCGGCCGGGGCTCGACCACGCTCGGCACGAAACCCTGGCCGGTGAAGTTGAGCACCATCAGGCGCCCATCGGCCGTCGGGACCGGTCGGAACAAACCGGTCTCGGCATTCGTCACCGCCTCGGTCATGCCGCTCGCGACCTCGTAGCGGAAGATGTTCGACGCCCCGGTGTAATAACTGCTGCCGTAGAGGTAGCGGCCGTCGCGCGAGAACACGAAGCCCTCGGGCGCGGCCTGGCCGAAGCGGAACTCGCTGACCTGCTCGAGCCGGCCTTCGAGCAGCGGCGCGAGCATCCAGACCCGCACGAACTGGTCGCCATGGACCTCGCTGACCGAGGCCGAGATGCGCAACCCGTCGGGCGACACGTCGAGGTCGGTCGGCACCACGCCGTAGGCGAAGGTGTGGAGCTGGTTCCACTCGGTGTACGGATACGGGATGCGCACGATCGTCGCCAGACCGTTCTGGTGGCGCACGCCGAGCAGCGAACGGTCGGCGGCGTTGAACACGAGCTCGCCGATGCGCGCATCCTTCAGAAGTTCAGTGGTCTTTCCGGTCGTGACGTCGAGCGCGACCAGGTCGCGATAGGCGAGGTTGTCGGTCGTGAAGAATGCGGTGCGGTGCGCCGGGTCCCAGGCGAACGACGTTACCGAGTACAGCATCGCACCCTTGATGTCGGCCAAGCGCCGTACCGCGCCGGTGCGCGTGTCGATCGCGCCGACGTGCTCGACCACACCGGGGTAGCGGAACGCGCCGTACAGTGTGCCGCTGGCTTCGTCGAAGTACGTGCGCGAACTCGACCCGACCGCCACCGGCACCAGCGCGCGCAGCGGCGTGATCGGGAATTTGCGGACCTCCACCAGGTTGCGGCGCTGGAAGTCGCGCTCGAACGCGACCCACTGAGCCCATGCCGTGTCGAGCGGCATCCCGAACACCTGCTCGAACTGGTCGGCGTAGTGGCGCAGGCTCCCCTCGTCGCGGCGCAGCCACTCGACCACTTTTTCGGGGGTGTGCGCGTACGCGAGCCAAGTCATGAAGCGTGTGCCGTACAGATAGGCGTTGGCACCGACCTGGAAGTCGATGCGCACACCCCGCGATTCCAGCCCGAGCGGGTCGTGGAACGTTGCGTCGTCGCGCACCATGGCCCGGAACACCATCTCGTCGTAGCCACCTTGCGCACGCCCCAGACCGCCACCCATCCAGGTCTCCATGAACACGGCCGCGCCTTCGAGCAGCCACCGCGGCACGTTGAAGCGCGGCACCGTCAGGTAGCTGTACAGCAGCGTCTCGGGATGCTTGGGCTGCGGCGGCACCTTGCCGAGCAGCAGGCCGCGCCAGCGGCGGTCCGACGCCGCGGCAGTGTCGGTCGTCGCGATGTGGACCAGTTCGTGGTTCATCAGCGAGTACATCCGCTCGCTGCTCGGGTTGGTCTCGAACGCGTTCGAGGCCGGTGACACCTCGACCCGCAGCGTATTGAACGGCATCGGCGTCGCGCCGGCGTTGCCGTAGTCGGAAAAGTCCTTCAGCATCACCGTGACCGGCTGCGACGGCACCCAGCCGAAGCGCTCGCGCTGCCAGCGCAACGAGTTGGTGAAGGTCTGGATCGTGTGCGGCAGCAGGTAGTCGAGCGTCGGCGTCTGGTAGATCAACCGCAGGTCGGGCGTCTCGACCATGCCGAGCCCGAGCGGATTGTTGTCGTCGGCCGCCGCAGCGGCGGTGGCGCCGATCAGCGCGGCGAGAAGAACGATCGGGCTTGGGCGCAAACAACGACTCCTGGTGACGCCAGCGCCGAAGGATACCGACTTCCGTTACCAAATGAAAACCGCCGGCACGCGGCCGGCGGTTTCACCTCCCGTGCGGGTCGGCCATTCTATTGAGCGGTGCGCTCCGCCGCTGAACGATCCAACCGCGCCCGCTCAAGCTGCGCCTTGCTCGCCTCGGCGCGCTGCAGCATCAGCGCTGCCTCGGCCTTGCTCGGAACGCGCGAGGCGTCGGTGCTCATCAGCACGCGGCTGGCCTCCATGTTGGCCAGCACCGCCTGCGCGACCGCCGGGGTGCTCATCGCCAGGCGACTCGCTTCGACGCTTTGCAGGATCTGGCTGCTGGCCTCCATCTTCTCGGCCATCGCGCGCGCCAGGTCGGCGCGCTGCGCGGCACTCAGGTTGGCGCGCGCGCCGGCGCTCTGGTTGCGCTCAGCGGCAGCCGTCAACGCGGCCACCATCGCGGCTTCGCGGACCGCGGCGGTCGCCGTCCTGTCGGCCGCCGCGGCATTCAGCGCGGTGCGGCTGGCCTCGACGTTCTCGAGCACGGTCTTCGCCAAGGCCTGGTTTTCGACCGTCGCCCGCGTCGCCTCGATGTTGCCGAGCATCGTGCGGCCGGCCTCGGGGCTGCGCGCCAGCACCTGCGCCAGCAAGCGGAAGCTCGCGTCCTGCGACAGCGACTGCATCTGCGGGTCCTTGATCGCCTTGTCGAAGCCGTCGTTCTGCATCAGCTGCGCGATCGTCTGGTCGCCGAGCTTGACCGGCTCGGTCGTCGCCTGCGGCGCGCGATAGCGTTCGGCCGGGGCGATCGTGCCGGTCACGTTCTCGCTCTTCGGCGGGTAGTCGAAAGCGACCAGTGCGACGCCGACGGCCAGCACCGCGACCGCGCCCCCAGCCCACAGTTTGCGGTTCCCGCCAATGCGTGGTTGTTCGCTCATGGTTTCTCTCCCCTGTCGTGGACCCGGCCGGTTCTGCGGACGGATGGTTGCTCGAAACCAGGACGCCGCACTGCGACGTTCCGGTACCCTCTGACCAATTACGTGGTCGCTGTCGAAAAGTTGGTGCGTTAGGCCGGTCGGCGAAAAATGCTGCGCCGCGGCCGCAGTGATGGCGGCGACCAAGCCTTCCGGCGGCGCGGCCTGCGGCACGCGGTCGAGCGCGACAAACAAGCGCCGCCACTGTTCGAACTCGGCGCGCGCTGACGCGTCGGCGGCGAGCCGCTGCTCCAGCTCGCGTCGCTGCTCGGGCGACGCCGCGCCCTCGAGGACGGCCTGGATGCGTTCGACAAGTTCGGCGTGAGTCATGGCGGTTCTAGCCCAAGTCGCCCAGCAGCCCGCGCAGCCGGCGCCGCGCATCGAAGAGCCGCGACTTCACGGTCTTCTGGTCCAGATCGAGGATTTCGGCCATCTGCTCGTAGCTGCAGTCGGAGAAATGGCGCAGCGTCAGCACGAGCCGGTCGTTGATCGCCATGTTCATCACGCTGCGACGAATGCGGGCACTCATCCGGGCCTCGCTCAGCAGCGCCTCCGGGCCGCGCCCGTCGAGGTCGGGGATGTCGATCTCGTCGTCGAGCGGCGCCTCGCGGCGGCTGCGGCGCAAGAGGTCGAGCGACTCGTTGACCGCGATCCGGTAGAGCCAGCTGAACAGCTTGTACTGCGGGTCATATCCGTCTCCTCGTTCGATGATGCGCAAGAACACCGTCTGGGTCACATCGCTCGCATCTTCGGGCCGGCGCAGGATCACCAGCGCCGCGTTGTAGATCGGCCGTTGGTAACGCACCACCAACTCGGTGAATGCCTCGCGGTCCCCGCCGCGAAAGCGCGTCATCAGGGTCCGGTCATCGTCGTCTTCCACAAGTACGGGCGGCGCAGCGAATAGTTGGTGGCCGGATGAAACAGTCGGTTATTCCGCCGCCTCGATCTCGATGATCTGGTCGAAGCCGGAGTAGACGAGGATGTCGTGCACATGGCGGCTCACGCCCCGCAACCGCAGCCGTCCGGCGCCGGCCATCAAGCGTTTTTGGGTTTTGAGCAGCACGCCGAGCCCGGCGCTGGAGATGTACTCGAGGCGACTGCAGTCCAACTCGATCGGGCCGGTCAGGCGATCGAGGAAGGCCTGTGCGGCAGGCGCCTGAGCGGCGTCCAGCCTGCCGGTGATCGCCACCGATCCGTCCGCTACCGATTCCAAGGTCAGCATCTCGTCCTGCTCCTGCTGCGTCTCAGGCCAACCGCCGGTATGGCACGCGAAAGCTGATGCGGCTCTCACGCGCCGACGCGCGGTATTCATACGTCAAATCATCGACGAGGCGACGCACCAGATGAATCCCGAGGCCGCCGGGCCGGCGCTGCGCCAGCGGCAGCGTCGTGTCGGCCGCGGGCGCCACGGTAACGTCGAAAGGTTCCACATCGGTATCGACGAGGCGGACGACGACCGCCGCCTCGCCGCAGTCGATCACAACCTCGACCGGATTGGCGCCGGTGGGACTGTACTTGATCATGTTGGTGAAC
>JANXVK010000444.1 GCA_025351675.1 Rhizobacter sp. | reverse complement strand
GGCGCTTGCCGGCCACAAGACCGCGGTGATCGACTTCGACGTCGGCCTGCGCAACCTCGACCTGATCATGGGCTGCGAGCGCCGCGTCGTCTACGACCTGATCAACGTCATTCAGGAAGAAGCCAACCTGAACCAGGCGCTGATCAAGGACAAGCAGTGCGACAACCTGTTCGTGCTCGCCGCTTCGCAGACGCGCGACAAGGACGCGCTTTCGCAAGACGGCGTCGAGAAGGTGCTGAACGACCTCGCCGCGATGGGCTTCGAGTACATCGTCTGCGACTCGCCGGCCGGCATCGAGACCGGCGCGCTGATGGCGATGCACTTCGCCGATGAAGCGCTGGTCGTCACGAACCCGGAAGTCTCGTCGGTGCGCGACTCCGACCGCATCCTGGGCATGCTGGCCTCGAAGACGAAGCGCGCGATCGAGGGCAAGGAGCCGATCAAGGAACACCTGCTGATCACGCGCTACAACCCGAACCGGGTCGAGGGCGGGCAGATGCTGTCGCTCGGCGACATCAAGGACATTTTGCGGATCGAGCTGATCGGCGTGATCCCCGAATCGGAGACCGTGCTCGACGCCTCGAACCAAGGCGTGCCGGCCGTGCACCTGAAAGGCACCGACGTCTCGGAAGCCTACAAGGACGTAGTCGCGCGTTTTCTCGGCGAGAGCAGGCCGATGCGTTTCACCGAAGCGGTGAAACCCGGCTTCTTCAAGCGCGTGTTCGGCGGGAGGTAAGGGATGTCACTGCTTTCCTTCCTGCTCGGTGAAAAGAAGAAGACCGCCAGCGTCGCCAAGGAGCGGCTGCAGATCATCCTCGCGCACGAACGCAGCGGCCGCGGCGCGAGCCGGCCCGACTACCTGCCCGCGCTGCAGCGCGAGCTGATGGCGGTGATCTCGAAGTACGTGTCGATCAAGCCCGAAGACATCAAGGTGGTGCTGGAACGCCAGGACAACCTCGAGGTGCTGCAGGTCAAGATCGAACTGCCCGAAGCGCTGCGCTGACGCGACCGAAGGCCCGGGCGACGCTCTCCAGCTCGATCCCGTTGCGGTGCGCGTCGATGCTGGAAAGCAGCGCGCGCTGAACGGCCGGGTGTGGCGGTGCTGCCGTTCCGGGGCAGCGCGTCATCAGCGCGTCATGGGGGCGCGCGACGATCAGGATCAGCCCTGCCGCGGAGCTGCACCATGCGTGACCTGCCCCTGCCCACGTTCCCGTTCGCCGACCTCAGCGCGCCCGCCGCACCGAGGTTGTCGCCTCAGCGGCGCGACCAGCGTGCGCGCGCCAGCGCCAGCAGCTCGACGGCACCCCAGAGCAGTGCGCCCAGCAGGGGCAGGATCGGCGGGGTGTTCCAGTGTCTTGCGGGGTGGTTCATGCGGGCCTCCGGGCCGGGCGGCCGTTCTGCGAACAGTAGCCCGCATGTGTGACAGTTTCGTGAGCGCCGGCCCGGCGTGAACCCGGCGCCGCCCGCCGAACTGCTCGAACTCGAAGCGCTGGCGCAGGTCGCCGGCGCGCAGCTGGAGCGCCGGCTGCTGTGCGAAGTCGCGGTCGGCGCGCAGCGCCTGCCGGTGCACGCCTACCTGCTCGGCAGCGCCCGCGCCGACGCGCCGGCGGTCGGCTTCTTCGGCGGCGTGCACGGGCTGGAGCGCATCGGCGCCGAGCTTGTCGTCGCACAGCTGCGCAGCCTGGTCATGCGGCTGCGCTGGGACGAAACCCTGCACCGCCAGCTCGAAAGCGTGCGCCTGCTGTTCGTGCCGCTGGTGAACCCGGGCGGTATCTGCCTGGGCACGCGCGCGAACCCGAACGGTGTCGACCTGATGCGCAACGCGCCGGTCGACGCGCTGGAGCGCGTGCCGTACCTGATCGGCGGCCAGCGCATCAGCGCGTCGCTGCCGTGGTACCGCGGTGCGCCCGGCGCGCCGATGGAGGCCGAGAGTACGGCGCTGTGCCGCATCGTCGAGCAGGAGCTGCTGCCACGGCCGTTCAGCATCGCCGTCGACTGCCATTCGGGCTTCGGGCTGCACGACCGGGTCTGGTTCCCGTTCGCGCACACCGCGCGCCCGATCGGTCACCTGCCCGAGATCCACGCGCTGTGCGAAACCATGGACGAGACGCTGCTGCACCACCGCTACGTGGTCGAGCCGCAGAGCCGGCACTACCTCGCGCACGGCGACCTGTGGGATCACCTGTACCTGAAAACGCGGCCCGAGGCGGTGTTCATCCCGCTGACGCTGGAGATGGGCTCGTGGCTGTGGGTGCGCAAGAACCCGCGGCAGCTGCTGTCGCGCCACGGCCTGTTCAACCCGATGACCCTGCACCGCCAGCAGCGGGTGCTGCGCCGCCATCTCGGCTGGCTCGATTTCGTCACCCGCGCCGCCGGCAGCCACGCGCGCTGGGTGCCCACGGGCGCGGCGCGCCAACGGCACCTCGACGCGGCGCTCGACCGCTGGTACCGCGCGGGGCGCCGGTGACGCGCGGCAGCTGGATCCTGCTGCGCGGGCTGACGCGCGAGAGCGGGCACTGGGGCGGCTTCCCCGCGTTGCTGCGCGAGCGCCTCAGCGGCGCACCGGTCACCACGCTCGACCTGCCGGGCAACGGCGCGCTGAACCGGCTCGCCAGCCCGATGCGAATCGAGGCGATCACGCAGCACTGCCGCGACCAGGCGCGCGCGCTCGGCGTCGCGGCGCCGTATCGGCTGCTCGCGATGTCGATGGGCGCGATGGTGGCGCTCGACTGGGCCGCGCGCGATCCGCAGGCGATCGCTGGCTGCGTGCTGATCAACACCAGCCTGCGGCCGTTCGACCCGTGGTACCGGCGCTTGCGGCCGGCGAACTACCCGGCGCTGCTGCGGCTCGCGCTGGGGCGGGCCGACGCGGCCGAGAAGGAGCGCCAGGTATTGCGGCTGACGAGCCGCAATACGGCCGCCGCAGCGGCCGTGCTCGGCGCCTGGGCGGAACTGCGCCAGCGCCGCCCGGTCTCACGCGGCAACGCGCTGCGCCAGCTGTGCGCGGCTGCGCGCTTCCGGCCGGCCGAGCACCCGCCAGCCACACCGCTGCTGGTGCTCTGCAGCCGGCAGGACGGGCTGGTCGACGTGCGCTGCTCGACCGGCCTGGCGCAACGCTGGCAGGCCGAGATCGCGCTGCACCCCGATGCCGGGCACGACCTGCCGCTCGACGACGGTGCGTGGGTCGCCGAGCAGGTCGCTCGCTGGCTGCAGCCTTTGGGATTCACCGACCCAACGGTGAACCGTGGGTGACGGCAAGAAAGGTGCCCTGCATCCAGCGGTCCATGGCGATACGCGGTTCTGCGCGGCGAGGTTCTTGCCCTTGTTCGGCCGCCACGCGTCAGCCTCGCGTCCTGCGCCATGGCACCGCTGGATGAAAGCAGTGCATCTTCGATCGGCGATTTGACAGGGGTGTGACGCGCAGGCGATCGGGGCGTCCCTCGTGGTGCGCCCCGTCCACTATTTTCTTGCACAGACCGCCTTCAAGCGCTGCTGCCGGCGCCCTTCGCCATTTCTGCCTTGATCTGCGCGTCGGTCAGGTCGCGCTTGTGCGTGGCGATCGACCAGTTGTGGCCGAACGGGTCCTGCACCTGACCGTAGCGGTCGCCCCAGAACATGTCGGTCACCGGCATCGTCACGGTGGCGCCCGCGGCGACGGCCTGCGCGAAGCTCGCATCCACATCCGGCACGTACAGGTGCAAGGTGACCGGCGAGCCCTTCAGCGCCTTCGGGCCGAAACTCTTCCATTCGGGCGCCTCGTCGGCCAGCATCAACACCGAGTCGCCGATGTGCAGCGCCGCGTTCATCACCTTGCCGTCCGGCCCCTCAAGGCGGTTCAGTTCGACCGCGCCGAAGGCCTTCTTGTAGAACGCGATCGCGGCGCTGGCGCCGGCGCAGATCAGGTGCGGGGTCAGAGTGTTCCATCCCTCGGGAATCGGTTTGACGTGGGGTTGGCTCATGGGTGACTCCTTGATTCGAGGGTAAAAGATTGAACGAGGCTTCGCCGGTTTGCAAGGCCTCTGTCCTTATGACGCGCAGGCCGGCGCCGAATCGACAAGCGGCCGCGAAGAAGCCGTCACCACGCGGTCGGCCCGACTGCGCGCAACGCCCCGGCATCAGCAGAAGAGGACGTGCACAGTGGCCAAGATCCCTGCCGGCGCGGCTCGCGCTCAGCGCGCGAGCAAGTCTGCGGTGATCTCGTACGCGCGCAGCCGCGCCGCGTGGTCGAAAATCTGCGACGTGATCATCAGCTCGTCGGCGCCGGTGCGTTCCACGAACGCGAGCAGTTCGCGGCGCACCGTGTCGGGCGAACCGACTGCGGCGCACGAGAGCACCGAATCGAGCAGCGCGTTCTCCTGCGGGCCGACGCTCTCGCGGTAGCCGGCCTTCGGCGGCTGCAGTTGGCCGGGCCGGCCGCTGCGCAGGGCCACGAAAGCCTGCTGCATCGAGGTGGCCAAGAACTGCGCTTCCGCATCGGTGTCGGCCGCGAACACGTTGAAGCCGAGCATCACGTGCGGCTTGTCGAGCTGCGCCGAGGGCTTGAACTGCTGCCGGTACAGCGCGACCGCCTGCATCATCTGCGCCGGCGCGAAGTGCGATGCGAACGCATACGGGAGCCCGAGCGCTGCGGCGAGCTGCGCCCCGAACAAACTGGAGCCGAGGATCCACAGCGGCACGTTCAGGCCCCGCCCCGGCACCGCGCGCACCGGCTGGCGCGGTTCGGCCGAGAAATAGTCGGCGAGTTCGAGCACGTCCTGCGGGAACTCATCGGCGTCCGACGCGAGGTTGCGGCGCATCGCGCGGGCCGTGATCTGGTCGGAGCCCGGTGCGCGGCCGAGGCCGAGATCGATGCGGCCCGGGTACAGCGATTCGAGCGTGCCGAACTGCTCGGCGATCACCAGCGGCGAGTGGTTCGGCAGCATGATGCCGCCGGCGCCGACGCGGATCGTCTTCGTGCCGCCGGCCACGTGGCCGATCAGCACCGCGGTCGCGGCACTCGCGATGCCCGGCATGCCATGGTGCTCGGCGAGCCAGAAACGCTTGAAGCCCCAGGCTTCGGCATGCTGCGCCAGATCGAGGGTGTTGCGAAACGATTGGGCGGCGTCGCTGCCCTGCGTGATCGGCGACAGGTCGAGGACCGAGAAAGGTGTGTTCATCAACTTCATTTGAGGGCGACCGGCCGGCACGCAACCATCAACCGCGCAGCGCGGAGAAGTCTTCCTCGAAAAACTCCGCAGCGCTGCGCGTGCCCGCTGCGCGGCGCTCGGCCTCTTGCGTGCGCAGCTGCACGCGGCGGATCTTGCCGCTGATCGTCTTCGGCAGCTCGGCGACGAACTCGATCCGGCGCACCCGCTTGTACGGCGCCAGCCGCTCGCGTGCGAACGCGAAGATCGCCTGCGCGAGCGCGGCGTCGGGCTGCGCGCCCGCCACGAGAATCAGGAAGGCCTTCGGCACCGCCATGCGCAGCGCGTCGGGGCTGGGCACGATCGCGACCTCGGCGACGGCCGCGTGCTCGATCAGCGCGCTTTCGAGCTCGAACGGGCTGATGCGGTAGTCGGAGGCCTTGAACACGTCGTCGGCGCGGCCCACGAAGGTGATGTGGCCGTCGGCATCACGCGCAGCGACATCGCCGGTGCGGTACAGCCCGCTGCGCATCGCCTGCTCGGTCTTGCCGGCGTCGTCCTGGTAGCCGGCCATCAACCCGAGCGGGCGTTGGCCGCCGCCGCCACCGAGATCGAGGCAGACCTCGCCCTCGTCGGCCGGCTTGTCGTCGGCATCGAGCAGCACGATCCGATAGCCCGGCAACGGGCGACCCATCGACCCGGGCTTGAGCACCTGGCCGGGGCTGTTGCCGATCTGCGCGGTGGTTTCGGTCTGGCCGTAGCCGTCGCGCAGCGTGAGGCCCCACGCCGCCTTCACCTGCTCGATGATCTCGGGATTCAGCGGCTCGCCGGCGCCGATCACTTCGCGCAGCGCGAGGCGGTCGCGATACGCCGCGAGGTCGTGCTGGATCAGCATGCGCCACACCGTCGGCGGTGCGCACAGGCTGGTCACGCGATGCGCTTCGAGCGCGGCCAGCAGCTTCGGCGCATCGAAGCGCGCGTAGTTGTAAACGAAGATGCAGGCGCCGGCATTCCACGGTGCGAAGAAGCAGCTCCATGCGTGCTTGGCCCAGCCGGGCGACGAGATGTTCAGGTGCACGTCGCCGGGCCGCAGGCCGATCCAGTACATCGTCGACAGGTGGCCGACCGGGTAGCTCTGGTGCGTGTGCAGCACCAGTTTCGGCAGCGAGGTGGTGCCGGAGGTGAAGTAGAGCAGCAGCGGGTCGGTCGCCAGCGTTTCGCCATCGGGCACGAACGCGATCGGCGCTTCGGCCGCGTCCTCGTAGCGCTGCCAGCCGTCGACCGGCTCGCCGATGGCGACGCGCGTGTAGTGGCCCGGCAGCGGCGCGAACTTCGCGGCCTGCGTGCTCGCGGTCACCACATGCCGCACCGCGCCGCGCTTGAGCCGGTCGCGCAGGTCGTCGGTCGTCAGCAGCGCGGTCGCCGGGATCAGCACCGCGCCGAGCTTGAAGCACGCGAGCATCACCTCCCAGAGCGGCAACTCGTTGCCGAGCATCAGCAGCAGGTGGTCGCCGCGCTTCACGCCGAGGCCGCGCAGGAAGTTCGCGACCTGCGACGAGCGCTCGCTCATCTGCCGGAACGAGCGCTTCGTCTCGCTGCCGTCTTGGCCGACGATGTGCAGCGCCGTCGCCTCGTTGTCCTCATCGCCGGAACAGGCCATCGCATCGAAGTGGTCGACCGCCCAGTTGAAGCGGTCGAGCACAGGCCAGCGGAAGTCGCGGTACGCGGTGTCGTAGTCGCCGCGGTGCGCGAGCAGGAAGTCGCGGGCAGCGGTGAACTCGACGGCGGGCTGGGCAGTGGGGGGCATGGGCGCTCGTCCTGGCGTTGTCTCCCGCCGAGGATAGGCGCGTTCGCAAAACCTCTCAGCGCGTGGCCAGGCCCTTCACGAAGAGGCGGTTCTCGCAGAGCTCGCCCTGGAAGTCGTAGAAGTTCGTGCCGGCGTCGGCGCAGCCCTGCGCGGCATCGAACGCGAGCGCGCGTGTGTTGCCGATCCATGCGCTAAGCCAGAGCATCGAGGCATCGTTCGAGTTGGCCCGGCGTTCGGATTCGTCCAGCAGGCGCTTGCCCACGCCGCGGCCGGTGAAACGTTCCAGCACGTACAGCCGCGCCAGCTCGACGGCATCCGCCGCATCGGCCGCATCGCCATGCGGCGGCTTCGCGCCGCGCGTCAGCTGCGCGAACCCGATCAGGTCTCCGGCCGATTCGGCGACGATGAAGACAGTGGCCGGCTGCGCGAGCAAGCGCGCGATCGCCTCGGTCGAGAAGTGTTCGAGCACCTCATCGGCGATCAGCGGGCGAATGCCCTGCGGCGCGCAGGTGTCGAGAAAGACCTGCGTGCCGAGCACGCCGAGGCTGCGCGCGTCGGCAGCGACGGCCGAGCGCAGCGAGCGGTCGAAGGGTGCGGCGAGGGCCATGCGGGCGTCGAGGGCGACGCCGCGATTCTGCCCCCGTGGCGGGCGCCGGTCCGCCCCCAAGCCGCCGCGCACGCGCTCGGCGCGCGCTCTAGACGCGATCGGCCGCCGGCGGCCCGGCCTGAGCCGCGGGGGCGGCGTTGCGGTGCGTGATCCTGCGCGTCCACTGCACCACGTCGTCGACGAAGGTGAACAAGACCGGGATCACCAGCAGGCTCAGAAACGTGCTGGTGATCAGCCCGCCGATCACGACGATCGCCATCGGCGCGCGAAAACTCGGGTCGGTGCCCCAACCGAGCGCGATCGGCATCATGCCGGCACCCATCGCGATCGTCGTCATCACGATCGGGCGGGCGCGCTTGTGGCAGGCGTCGAGCAGCGC
>JANXVK010000416.1 GCA_025351675.1 Rhizobacter sp. | reverse complement strand
ACGTGTCTACAGATCTTGTCGGTATCGGTTTTCGAGAAAACCCAGCTTTCATGCGCCTTGCAGGCCGATGCCGCAGAGCCCGAAATGACCATCGCCGTTAACCAGTTGAATTTGTTCAGCTTTTAACCGGACAGTAGTGGGTGGCGATGAAGAAACAGTTCTTCCAGAGGTCTTCGATGTCGGCATCGGCACCCAGCAGTTCGCCGGTCGCGCTCTGAAGGATGCGACGCAGCCGTGCTCCCTTGAGCAACGACAGCATCGGGACGAGATTGAAGTCGCCGGTCGGGTTGACGCTGAACGACTTGCGCGCGTTCGCCATCACCGCGGCCAGGGGTTGATCCGACGCGGCATAGGTCGCCATCACTGCGCCGATGCTGGTGCCGCCGACGCAGTCGATCTCGATGCCGGCCTCCTGCAGCGCCCGCAGGATGCCGAGGTGGACCAGGCCGCGCGCGCCGCCGCAGTCGAGCACCGGGCCAACCGCCGTGCAGCTCTGCAAGCGCGCCAGCCGCGCCATGTCGCGATCGAGCGCGGGCCGCAGGTGGATGTGGCCGCTGAGCCGTCGGCGCGCCAGCCGTGCCGCGCGGCGCTTGCAGGTCGTACGGATGAAGCAGCACGAGGATTTCGCTCGCACCCACACTTGGCGGGCGGCGCATCAGCCAATCCGTTTCGATCGGGTGCAACGCGGGCGGCTGGGTGGCGTCGGCGAGCAGCAGCACCTCGTCGGCGTGGCCGCAGCAACGCTGCGTCCAGGCGGTCGGAGTCGGATCGGGGACCAGCAGCACGTAGTCTGTCTCGGCCTCGATCGCGTCGATCAGCAACGCGATGCGGCGGTTGTTGCCGGCATTCGCGCCGTCGCTGCCGGCAAGGCCGTCTTGCTGCAACGCGAGGTCGATCGCCGCCGCATCGACGACGCGGACCCGGGCAATCTTCGACAGCTGGGCTTCGAGCCGCGCCGCGAAGCCCGGCACATCGACGCCCGCCGTGATCGGCACCAGCGCGATCGTGACGGGCTTCTCCAGCGCCGGGCGAATCTGATCACCGCGCAGGCGCCCGATGATCTGGCGCGTGAGCGCAATCGAGAGCAGCGCGCTGCTCTCGAGCAGCCCGGCGAACGCGGCCTTGGGCAGGCGCACGAGCACCGAGTCGCGGATCGCCAGCACCGTGGCCAGGCGGGGTTCGTCGGTGTACAGGCTGATCTCGCCGACGATCTGGCCGCGCGAGATCTCGCGCACCATGCGCTGCCCGCCTTCGTCATCGGTCACGCAGGCACGCAAGCGCCCGCTGATCGCGATGTACATCGAGCCGCCGGCGTCGTCCTGTCGCATCAGTGTGTCGCCGCCGGCGATCTCGACCCATTCGAGGTGCTCGCGCAGCAAACCGATAGCCCGGGCATCGGCATCGCCGAGCAGGGTGATGATGTGGTGTTCGAGCAGCCGGTCTTGATGAGGTGTGGGCCCGGGACCGTGAAGCGTGGCGGATCGTAACCGCGTGTTGCGGGGCCGCGGGTCGTCAGGCGCTGGATGACATCGAGTCGCCGCTGCGTGTCGGCGAACCCAGCCGCGCCGACACGCCTTCGGCGCAGCCGCGCAGTGCCTTCGCAATCGCGCCGTCCCACGCCGTGTCGAACACGCCGGCGGGGCCGATGGCCGTGACGGCCAGCACCATCTCGCCCATGTGATCGAAGACGGGCGCGGCCATCGCGTTGACGCCGGGCACGACCTCGCCCACCGAGCGCGACAGCCCCTGCGCACGCACCTCGGCGAGTTGCGTCTCGAATGACTTCCAAGCCGGCAACGGCCGCGGCCGCGGCATGCCCGCGACGACCTGGTCGGGCCGGGTCTTCTGGCGCTCGCGCTCGCCTTCGAGATGCGCACGCGCGACCGCCGGCGCCTGGAACGCCGCGAACAATCGGCCCGACGCGGTGTTGGCGAGCGAGAACACCGTGCCGTGCCGCATGTTGACGTGCACCGCGGCGGGCGACTCCGCCAGCCGCACGATCGTCGCGCCGCGCGTGCCCCAGACCGCGAGCGCGACGGTGTGGCCGATGCGCTGCGCGAGTTCACCGATCACCAGTGTGGCGACCTGCACCGGGTTCGCTTGCTGCAGGCTGATCAGCCCGAGCTGCAGCGCGAGCGGGCCGAGGAAGTAAAGGCCGGTCTGCGGGTCTTGCTCGATCAGCCCAATGCGCGCATAACTGACGAGGTACGGGTGCGCCTTCGCCGGCGCCATGCCGGCCGCGCGCGCCAGGTCTTTCAGCGCCATCGGCCGGCCGTGGTGCGCCAGCGCCGTCAGCACCTGGCCGCCGACCTCGATGCTCTGGATACCGCGCTGGGCTCGGTCGATCCTGTCGCTCATGTGCTTGCTTTCAAATCAGTTAATCACAAATTGAATTAGACATCATCTAACGAATCCACTAGACTCGAAACTCGCACAGAACGCAAGTGCATGACTCAAGGAACGACGATGAACCAGCCGAAAACGTTCGCCAGCCAAGCCGATCTCGAAGAGAAGAAGGTCACCTTCGCGCAGCTCTCCGAGCACGCTTGGGCCTACACCGCCGAGGGCGACCCGAACACCGGCATCATCATCGGCGACGACGCGGTGCTGGTCGCCGACACGCAGGCCACGCCGGCGATGGCGGCCGACGTGATCCGGCGCATCCGCGAAGTGACCGACAAACCGATCAAGTACGTGGTGCTCACGCACTATCACGCGGTGCGCGTGCTCGGCGCGAGCGCTTACCAGCCGCAGCAGATCCTCGCGAGCCAAGACACCTACGACCTGATCGTCGAGCGCGGCGAGCAGGACAAGGCGAGCGAGATCGGCCGCTTTCCGCGCCTGTTCAGCAACGTCGAGACCGTGCCGCCCGGCATGACTTGGCCGACGATGACCTTCACCGGAAAAATGACCTTGTGGCTCGGCAAGCTGGAGGTGCAACTGCTGCAGCTCGGCCGCGGCCACACGAAGGGCGACACGGTCGTGTGGCTGCCGCAGGAGCGCACATTGCTCAGCGGCGACCTGGTCGAATTCGACGCCACGCCATACGCCGGCGACGCCTACTTCAACGACTGGCCGAAGACGCTTGCGAACGTCGCCGCGCTGAAGCCACTCGCGCTGGTGCCCGGCCGCGGCCCGGCGCTGGTGGGCGAGGCGCGCGTGCAGGAGGGCCTGTCGAGCACCGCCGGCTTCATCGCCGACGTGCGCGCCAGCGTGCAGGCCGGCGTGAACGCGGGCAAGGACCTGAACGCGGTCTACAAGGACACATTCGCGAAGCTCAAGCCGAAGTACGGTCACTGGGTGATCTTCGACCACTGCATGCCGTTCGACGTGACGCGCTGCTACGACGAGGTCACGAAGTACCCCGACCCGCGCATCTGGACCGCCGAGCGCGACATCGAGATGTGGCACGCGCTGGAGAGCCAGGAATGACGACCCCCACGTCACTAGGCTCCTGCCCCCAGAGGGGGCGCTCAGCCGCCTTGGGGCGGCCCGGCGGCGGCTGAGGTCATGTCGAACGAGGCTGTCGACTTCCAAGCGCTGCGTTTCGAGCACGCCCGCCACGCCGATCAGGACGCACCCGAGCCGGCGCGCCACGTGGTCGTCGTGGTCGGCGCCGGCCCGGTCGGGTTGACGCTGGCGATCGACCTCGCGCAACGCGGCGTGCGCGTCGTGCTGCTCGACAACGACAACACGTTGTCGACCGGCTCACGCGCGATCTGCTTCGCGAAACGCACGCTCGAAATCTTCGACCGGCTCGGCTGCGGCCAGCGCATGGTCGACAAAGGCGTGTCGTGGAACGTCGGCAAGGTGTTCTTCCGTGATGCGCAGGTCTATCAGTTCGACCTGCTCGCTGAAGCAGGTCACGCGCGGCCGGCCTTCATCAACCTGCAGCAGTACTACGTCGAAGGCTACCTCGCGCAGCGCGCGGCCGAGTTGCCGCTGATCGACCTGCGCTGGAACAACAAGGTCGTCGGCATTGCGCAGCATGCCGACCACGCGCTGCTGACGATCGAGACGCCCAACGGGCCGTACGCGCTGCGCGCCGACCACGTTGTCGCCTGCGACGGCAGCCGCTCGACCTTGCGCGAGCTGACCGGTCAGCAAAGCACCGGCCGCGTGTTCCGCGACCGCTTCCTGATCGCCGATGTGAAGATGAAGCTCGGGAGCCCAGCGCCGGGCCGCCCCGAGAAGGGCGACGACCACCGCGGGGGGCAGCGCCGCGGCGAAGCCGCAAGCGTCGGGGCCGACATTCCTCCGGCGGAGCGCTGGTTCTGGTTCGACCCCGCGTTCCACCCGAAGCAGAGCGTGCTGCTGCACATGCAGCCCGACGACATCTGGCGCATCGACTTCCAGCTCGGCTGGGACGCCGACCCCGAGATCGAGAAGCGGCCCGAGAACATCATCCCGCGCGTCAATGCCTTGCTGGCGAGTTCGACGATGAAGGACGCGCAGTTCGAACTCGAGTGGGCCAGCGTCTACACCTTCGCGTGCACGCGGATGGCGCACTTTCGCGTCGGCCGCGTACTGTTCGCGGGCGACGCGGCGCACGGTGTGTCGCCGTTCGGCGCGCGTGGCGCGAACTCGGGCGTGCAGGACGCCGACAACCTCGGCTGGAAGCTCGCGGCCGTGCTGGGCGGTCACGCGAGCGAGGCCTTGCTCGACACCTATGCGCAGGAGCGCGAGTTCGCGGCCGACGAGAACATCCTGCACTCGACCCGCGCGACCGACTTCATCACGCCGAAGAGCGAGGTCAGCCGGCTGTTCCGCGACGCGGTGCTCGATCTCTCGGAGCAGCACGCGTTCGCGCGCACGCTGGTCAACAGCGGCCGGCTCTCGACGCCGGCGACGCTCGATCAATCGCCACTCAACACGCCCGACTCCGCGCACTTCGAGGGCCGCATGCGCCCCGGCGCTGCGGCCGCTGACGCGCCCGTCACGCGCGCCGACGACCGCGAGAGTTGGCTGCTGCGCGAACTGGGCGACGGCTTCTGCGCATTGGTCTACGGCGATGCCGAGGCCGGGCGCATCGCGTCTGCGCTGCAAGCTGCGGCCCAAGGCCTCGCGCCGCTGCGCGTCGTGCACGTGCGCCCGTGCGAGGCGGCGGCACATGCCGAGGCCCGGCAAGGCCTCGTCGATCACGCCGGCCTGGTCGCCGAGCGCTACGACATGCTGCCCGGAACCGTGTACCTTCTGCGGCCCGACCAACATGTCTGCGCGCGCTGGCGCCAGCCCTCGGCCGATGCGCTGCACGCGGCACTGAAGCGCGCATTGGCGCTGCACTGA
>JANXVK010000403.1 GCA_025351675.1 Rhizobacter sp. | reverse complement strand
CCGTGACCTTCTTGCCGCTGATCTGCTCGATCTCGGTCGGCCCGCTCCAGCACTGGATCGTGACCGTCTCGAGCGGGAAGTCGGCGGTCGCCTCGTACGCGAGCAGGCGCGCGAGTTCGTTGGTGAGCTCACGAAACTTCTTGGTCGAAATATCGTCTTCGCGCAGCAGGCCGACCTTGTGCTTGACCAACGGGTGCTTGACGTCGATGACTGGCATGTGAACTCCCTCGGTTGCGCGTTAAACAGATTTCTTCGTGCGCTGCCGCACCGCTTCATACAGGCACACGCCGCTCGCGACCGACACGTTGAGGCTCTCGACCGCGCCCGCCATCGGCAGGCGCACGAGTTCGTCACAGGTCTTGCTGGTCAGCTGGCGCATGCCGCTGCCCTCGGCGCCGAGCACCAGCGCGATCGGGCCGCAGAGATCGAGGTCGTAGAGCGACTGCTGCGCGTCGTCGGAGGTGCCAATGACGCGGATGTCGCGCTCCTTCAGCTCGTTCAAGGTGCGCGCCAGATTCGTCACCATGAAGTACGGCACCGTGTCGGCCGCGCCGCTGGCGACCTTCGCGACCGTCGCGTTGATGCCGACCGCGTGGTCCTTCGGCGCGATCACCGCGTGCGCGCCGGCACCGTCGGCCACGCGCAGGCAGGCGCCGAGGTTGTGCGGGTCGGTGATGCCGTCGAGCACGAGGATCAGCGGCGGCCCATCGACCGCGTCGAGCGTGTCGTCGAGCGATGAACTGACCGTGATCGTCTCGACCCGCGCCGCCACGCCCTGGTGGCGGTGCGAACCGCTGAGCTTCTGCAGCCGGTCGTCGTCGCTGTCGATGACCTTCGCGCCGGCGTCGCGCGCGCGGTCGACAAACTGGCGCATGCGCTGGTCGCGCCGCGTGGCGTCGACATGGATCTCGATCACTGACTTGGGTGCCGATTTCAAGCGAACCGTCACCGCATGAAACCCGAAAAGGACCTGTTTGCTCATGCCGCCGATGTTACGGCCAAGTACCATCGCCGGATGGACAGTGGATCGCTTCAGACGCAATGCTGCATCGCCGGCGGCGGCCCGGCCGGGCTGGTACTGGGCTATCTGCTGGCGCGGGCCGGCGTGCAGGTGATCGTGCTGGAGAAGCACGTCAACTTCCTGCGCGACTTTCGCGGCGACACGATCCACCCGTCGACCTTGACAGTGCTGAACGATCTCGGCCTGCTCGAAGCGTTTCTCCAACTGCCGCACCAGGAGGTGCGCGAGCTTGTCGGTGATGTCTACGGCAAGCGCGTGCCGATCGCCGATTTCTCGCACGTCGACGCACCGCGGCCGTTCATGGTGCTGATCCCGCAGTGGGACTTTCTCGACTTCATCGCCGACCAGGCGCGCGCGCTGCCGAACTTCTCGCTGCGCATGGGTGCGAAGGCATTGGGCGTAATCGAGGAAGGCGGCGGCATCGTCGGTGTGAACGTGCAGACGGCCGAGGGCGGCTTCGCGATCCGCGCCGATCTGGTGGTCGCGGCCGACGGCCGACACACGACCCTGCGCGACAGTGCCGGGCTGGAAAGCACCGATCTCGGCGCGCCGATCGACGTGCTGTGGTTCAGCATCCCGCGCGACCCGGCCAACGACCGCTCGCAGACCGGCGGCTCGATCCGCCCCGGCGCGCTGCTCGTCACGCTGAACCGCGGCGACTACTGGCAGTGCGCGTACGTGATCCCGAAAGGCTCGCTGGATGCGCTGAAGGCTCTGGGCATCGAGGCGTTCCGCACCCGCGTCGGCGCGATCGCGCCGTTTCTCGGCGCCGCCGCCGACGCGCTGACCGACTGGGATCAGGTCAAGCTGCTCAGCGTGCAGATCAGTCGCATGCCGCGCTGGTGGCGCGACGGGCTGCTGTGCATCGGCGATGCGGCGCACGCGATGTCGCCGGTCGGCGGCGTCGGCATCAACCTCGCGATCCAGGATGCGGTGGCGGCGTCGAACCTGCTGGCCGCGGCGCTGCGCGAACACCGCCTGACGAGCGACGACCTCGCGGCCGTGCAGGCGCGCCGCGACTGGCCGGCACGTGTGACACAGCGCGCGCAGATCGCGATCCAGAACGAAGTGCTCGCGCCGGTGCTTGTCGGCACCGCGGCGCCATCGTCGCTGCCCTTGCCGCTGCGCATGCTGCAACGCTTCGCCACGTTGCGGCGCCTGCCGGCGCGGCTGGTCGGCATCGGCGTGCGGCCCGAGTGCGTCGAAACCTCTCCTCATCCAACTCTCTGAATTCCACCCATGCAAGTCATCTGTCTCGACCTCGAAGGCGTGCTCGTCCCGGAAATCTGGATCGAGTTCTCGAAGCGCACCGGCATCACCGAACTCTCGCGCACGACCCGCGACGAACCCGACTACGACAAGCTGATGAACTTCCGCATCGGCCTGCTCGCGCGGCACCAGCTCAAGCTCGCCGACATCCAGAACGTGATCGCCGGCATGGGGCCGATGGCAGGCGCGAAAGACTTCCTCGACGACCTGCGCAGCCGCTACCAGGTGATCATCCTGTCCGACACCTTCTACGAGTTCGCGCAGCCGCTGATGAAACAACTGGCGTGGCCGACGCTGATGTGCCACCAACTCGAAGTCGACGCCGAGGGCTTCGTGCGCCGCCATGTGCTGCGCCAACCCGACCAGAAGCGCCACGCTGTCAACGCGCTGCGCCGGCTGAACTTCCAGGTGATCGCGGCCGGCGATTCGTACAACGACACCGGCATGCTCGGCGCAGCGCATGCCGGCTTCTTCATTCACCCGCCGGAGGCCATCACGAAGCAGTTCCCGCAGTTCCCGGTGACGCGCAGCTACGCCGAGTTGAAGACCGCGATCGACACCGCCGCCGAGCGGCTGCGCGGCTGATCGTGTCCGCGCCTACAGGGTTTCGGCGCGCGCCGCCACGCCGGTGATGGGGAAGTCGGTGAACAGGCCGTCCAGCCCGAGCCGGAAGTAGTAGGTCATCTCGGCCTTCGGGTCGCTGAAGCCGTAGCCGCTGGCGTCGTTGCGGAAGGTGTACGCGTGCACCATCAGGCCCTTCTGGTGGGCCAGTTCGATCACACCGGTGCTGCCGTCGACGCGGCGGTCATTGATCGTGATCTTGCCGTCGCCATTGCGGTCGACGTTGTCGGCCACGGTCTTCACAAGGCAAGGCTTCCACGGTCCGACGCCGTGGGCGTAGGTCTTGACGAAGTCGAGCCCCGGGCCGGTCAGCAGGTCGGAGAACAAGCGCGGATCGCCTTTGGCAACGAAGTCGTACGGCTGGCGGTACGGCGCGACCAACGACATCGAGCCATCGGCGTTGACGTCGTCCGCGTCGACCAATTGGATCAGGCGGATGCTCGTCTTCGTGTGCAGGTACTGCAGGTTCGCGACCTCGAACGACTGGATAAACACCGGCGCGCTCGCCGCGTTGCCGAACGCCGCGTGCAGCTTGGCGACGAGCGCATCCTCGATCACGTTGGCGCCGAAGATGCCTGCCGTGAAGGTGGAGTGCTTGATCTCGGGGTAGATGCCGATCGTGCGGCCGGCCTTCGTGCCCTCGGCCTTGGCCAGCGCGATCACCTCGTCGAG
>JANXVK010000377.1 GCA_025351675.1 Rhizobacter sp. | reverse complement strand
GCAGCAGGCCGATGCGCTCGTCCGAGAGCTTGACCGATTTGCGAACGTCGTCGAGCGCCTTCTCGCGCGCCAGCCGATGCTTCTGCTCGTTGGGGGACTTGAGGATCAGCGTGCGGTCGCGGCGAATCCGGTCGCGTTGGTCCGAGAGCAGCTCGGCATTCTTGCGCTCGCATTCCTGCTGCTGCGCAATCTCTTCCGGCGACAGCGGCGGCGGGATGTCGCCCTTGGCCGAACCGTCGCTGTTGAGAACCTTGCCTTCCTTGCACTCGGGTAGCAGGCGATCCGACTTAAACGACCTGCCCGAGGCATCCTTGCACGAGAAGATCTTGGGGCTGGGCGCGCCTTCCGCTTGAGCGAGCGCCGGCAGCGCGAGGGCCATGGCGGCGATCGCCAGCCCGATCCAGCAACGCGGCCGCGCGGCTTCAAGCGCCATATCGATCGCGGTAGCGGGCGACCGCTCCGGCATGCGCGGCGAGGGACGGGTGGGCATCGGTGGCGAGGTAGTCGAGCAGATCGGCGACGGTGGCGATCGCGATCACGGGCAGGCTGAAGTCGCGCTCGAAGTCTTCAACGGCCGAACCTACCGAAAGGTTGTCTCCAGCCCCGCCGCGTTCTTTTCGGTCGAGCGCGATGAGTACCGCCACCGGCTCGGCTCCTTCGCGGCGAAGCAACTCGACCGACTCGCGCTTGGAGGCGCCGTCGGTAATCACATCATCGACGATCACGGTGCGGCCGCGCAACGGGGCACCGACGACGACACCACCCTCACCGTGATCTTTTGCTTCCTTGCGGTTGTACGAGAACGGTACGCTGCGGCCCTGCTCGGCCAGGGCGATCGCGATGGTGGCCGCCAGCGTGATGCCCTTGTAGGCCGGGCCGAACAGCATGTCGAAGGCGACGCCGGACGCGGCCAGGCGTCGTGCATAGAATTCGCCCAGGCGCTTCAGTTTGGCGCCGTCGTCGAACAGGCCCGCGTTGAAGAAGTACGGCGACAGCCGCCCCGCCTTGGTCTTGAATTCGCCGAACCTCAGCACCCCTGCCTCCACCGCGAACTGCACGAACTCGCGTGCGAGCGAGTGGTCTGCGTTGGGCTGGGTCGTCATCGGGCGTTGCCTGTGTTCCGACTCGTTTCGCTGAATCTCAACGGCATCCGGTCGGCGGCCGCCAAGGGCTTCGAGGCCTGGGCCGAAGGGGTGGGCACCGATTGTATGGGGGTGCAGGAGCTCAAAGCCCAGGCTGACGTGGTGGCAGGCCGCTTCGACATGCTGGCGGGCATGAAGGGGCGATTCCACTACGCCGAAAAGAAAGGCTACTCGGGCGTGGGCCTGTACAGCAGAAAGCGCCCGAGCGCGGTGCGGCTCGGCTTCGGCGACGCGGAGTTCGACGCCGAAGGCCGCTACGTCGAGGCGCGCTTCGATCGGGCCGGCAGAAAGGCGATGCCGCGACTCAGCATCGTGAGCTGCTACTTTCCGAGCGGATCCTCGGGCGAGCATCGGCAAGCGGCCAAGTTCCGCTTCCTCGACAAGATGGGCCCCTACCTCCACGCGCTGGCGCAGGAGCGCGAGGTGATCGTCGTCGGCGACATCAACATCGCGCACCACGAGATCGACCTCAAAAACTGGCGCGGCAACCGCAAGAACAGCGGCTTCCTGCCCGAGGAGCGCGCATGGATGACGCGGCTGTTCGAAGAGCTCGGTTTCGTCGACGTGTTCCGTACGCTCAACCCGCATCCCGAGCAGTACACGTGGTGGAGCAACCGCGGCCAGGCGCGCGCCAAAAACGTCGGCTGGCGCATCGACTACCACCTCGCCACGCCCGGCGTGGCGGCGCTGGCGGTGGCCGAGCACATCTACCTCGAGCAGCGATTCAGCGACCATGCGCCGCTCGTCATCGACTACGACTTCAGCCTCTAGGATAGAGATCCCACGCTCTCTGCGTCCGATGCCCCTGAGAGGGCGCCAGCGCCCTTGGGCGGCTCGGCGGGCGCTGGACCTCAACTAGGAACTGCCATGGACCTTGACGCCATCGAGATCGAGACCGCGCCCGGCCCGAAAGCCAGCGTGATCGTGCTGCACGGCCTGGGCGCCGACGGGAACG
>JANXVK010000244.1 GCA_025351675.1 Rhizobacter sp. | reverse complement strand
GATGCGCGGCGAGTCGCCTGCGCTGGCAACTCGGGTGCAGTCAGTGCCGCTCCAGCAGCAGGTCATGTCGGCCATGACATTGGCGGAACTGACGTACGGCGTCCAGGCTTCGGCAACGGCTAAGCGTAAGCAGAACCAAGCCGTTCTAGACAGCTTGGTTTTGCACCTGGCGGTGCTGGATTGGCCACGGGAGGCGGCGCAGCACTACGCCGATATCCGCCTCGATCTCAAGAAGCGCGGCGCACTGCTCGGTGCGGCCGACTTGATGATCTCTGCCCATGCGCGAGCCATCGGGGCAACCGTTGTAACCAACAACACCAAGGACTTCGGGCGGGTGAAGGGTCTCCGCGTGGAAAACTGGACAAGCTGACATCGACCGAGCTCTCGTGCTGCACGCAGGTGCAGAAGAACTCAGGCTGCGAAATCACTCGCCGGCGGTGACGAGAATCTGCATCGCTGCTCGTCGAGCCCCCTTCGGAGCTCGGGGAAACGCGAGAATCAGGCTTGCCATCTCGTCGTTGTCGCAATAGAGATACGCAACCGGGATCTCCAACACTCGCGCCAACCGCGTTGCCATTGGATAGTCCGGCTGATGGACGCCAACCTCATAGCGGTTGATCCGCGTTGAGGCGACGAACTCGTCGAGGCCGGCGGCGATTCCAACATCCTTCTGACTCAGGCCGCTCAAGAGCCGCGCTTGCTTGAACCGCTTGGTCCAAACATCGCGTGGTGACTCGTCGTGTCCTGTTCCCTTCATTTGCTACGAGGTTCGTAGTTTCCGTAGAATGCGGCTACTACGACATACGTAGTTATCGCGCCGATCTAGAACGTCGGAACCGATTGCGTGGGCGACAGACGTGCGGAAGGAGCCGGAGATGATTGAGAGGAACTCAACCGATCCAAAGGCCGAGTCCCGGACTCGGCCGCTTTGCCGTTCGTATCTCTTGGCGATTCATGGGCGCTTGGCTGTTGAAGTGCGCAATGGGGGCAATGTGCGCAGTGAGCCGGTACGTTGGGCGCTTGGTGTGCTCGCAGACGGCAGCTGCGAGGTGCTCGGTGCGTGGTCGACCCACGGGTCACTCTCGTGGTCTTGGCAGGATGCGGTCGAAGGTCTGAGAGTCCGAGGTGTCGAAAAGATCGGGTTCGTATTCGAGCTTGGATGCGAGCCACTCCACACCATGCACGGGCGTCGCGTTCGCACGCTTCATAGGAGCGAGGAGGTTGTGCGGCAGCTGCAGAGGCAGGCCTGTCGAGCGATCAAAAGGCACGAGCCCTGTTCGGATGTTGCGGAAGCGGCTGGGCTCGTCGAGGACATTCTGAGTCGCGCCGAGCTGGGAATGGGCTCTGGGGATGGGTCTCTGGTGACCACGTTCAAGAGGTGGGTTGGTACAGAGCCAACGAGCGACCGCACCGGCGGAGTCAGGTCAGCGGCATTTGGCGCTTGACCCTCGACGTCAAGAGAGCACGGTCAGATGATCACCGACTGGCAAACCGCCTTCTCGCGCGTCAGGGCCGCGCTGATGCGGCGCGGTCGTACCGTGCATGACGCCGATGATCTGGTGCAGGAGGCGTGGGTGCGGTTGGCTTGCTATGAACGCGAGCAGGTCGTCGACAAACCCGAGGCGTTCCTGATGCGCGCGGCGCTCAACCTGTCCATTGACGCGCACCGGTTGCGCATCAGCCATGGCGAGGAGGTTCTTCTCGACGAGGTGGTCCTGATCGATGCGGCGCCCGGGGCCGAGGCGGTGGTGCTGGCCCGGGAGCGTTTGGCGCGTTTGAGCCTGTGCCTGGGTCGCCTGACCGACAAGACACGCGACATCTTCCTGTCTCATCGGGTCGACGGCATGACCTATCAGGAGATCGCGCAGCGCCATCGGTTGAGCATCAGCACGGTGGAGAAGCACGTCGCCAAAGCCACCTTGCAAGTCACGACCTGGATGGAAGGCTGGTAGCCGTGCCTCGGCCGGCGTGCGCGCAGCCCAAGTGGGGTGGGGGGGCGGTTGACCGTTGGGACGATCTCGCTCACGGCTATGTCGGCTCGAGCAAGCCGTACGCTGCGGCTCTCCGTGCCGACGCCTTTCGGTTCGCGCACCTGAGTCGTGTGTTGATGCGTTGGAATCGCGAATCCACGGAGGCCATGCTCTCGCCGATGCGAAGCGAGATCTGCTTGGTGCCCAGACCCTCCCATTCGAGTGCAAGCAGGCTCACGTCCTTCTCTCGAAGTCGCGCGCTCTCTTGCAGACGCCGCTTCAGATGAGCGGCCAGCCAGTCGTGCAGCTCTGCTGCGAGCGATCTGGCGAGCGCTCGGCCGATGCGCGCGCCTTCGCCCTCGAAGGCGCCTTCGTCGCTGCTGCCGAGGCAGAGCATCTCGATCCTTTCGAGATCAACACCAGAGGGCGTGGGCACGATGAGGCACGACTTGAATCCGTACTCTCGGGCGAGCTCGATGGCGGCGGCGTCCGGTCCCCGGTGCCGGGAAATCTGCTGATCGGTGCCCGGGGTCGTGTGCGTGCGAGCGAACCGAAACCAAGGGTGTTCCAGCAGCGTGCCTTGCCAGTATTGTTCGTGCGCGAAGCCTGGATGGCAGGCGAAGAGACTGAAGCTTGACGCCTCATCTCCGTCTTCCGGGATCGAGGCTGTATAGACGCTCGCCGTCGCGCCGATCGCCAACGTCGCGCTCATCAGCATGTCGAGCAGTTCCGGCGGGTCCTTCGCCAAATGGATGCGGACGATGGCGTCGAGGGCGCGCACGGGGCAGTCCGGGTTCCTCGCCAAGTCGCGAATGGAAGTCCCGCGAGTCGGATCGATCGAAGACATGGTCGAACTCCTTCCTGATCTCCGTGAAGAGGAGCGGATCCGCGAACCTCAATGGGTCGCTCGCCGCGCACGACTGAAACTGTTCGCAGTTCATGAACAGCGCCCACCACTCGGTGGTGACGTTCCCCTGGCCGCGATTCGTTGTGCCCGCCGCCACGCCCGAAGGCACCTTGACCAGACTCACTCGCCATCGAGTGCTGCGACCTCTGGCGTCCACACCTTCGTGCGACGATGGGGCGATCGCGCCAACGATTGGATGCCGCACGGGATTCTCCTGATGGTCTGTCGATGCGTGGGATGGTCGTGCGCGTTTGGTCAGAGCTCAACGTCGCAGCGGTCGTGAGGGGACAACCGTTCGGTGGCGCGCTGGTGCACAAGGGGTCGACCGAACGGCTCAGGCGGTGCGACGGGCTTGGTGTGGGAATGCTCTCGCACCTGCGGCATTCGCAGTG
>JANXVK010000242.1 GCA_025351675.1 Rhizobacter sp. | reverse complement strand
CGAAGCGCATCAGGTTCTCGCCGAGGCAGCCGCTGTACGCGATCGTCTCCAGCGGCAGCCATTCGAGGCGCGCGCCGTCGGCCAGCGTCGCGTGCAGGCGCTGCGTCGCGGTCGCACCGGCGCTGCGATAGAAGCGGGTCGCGCCCGGGGTCGTGATCAGCGCGTGGGCGCCGGCGTCGACGCTGATGTCGATGTCGAGTTCGTCGCCGCCGACCAGACCGCCGGGCGGGTGCACGAGCACGTTGTGGCAGATCGCCGGCGCCTCGGGGTACAGGCTCGCGAGCACGCGCAGTGGCCCGTCGTGGCGATCGTGGAGCACGGTGCGCGGTGCGCCGCGCAGTTCATCGCGCCGATAAGCCAGCGCCAACGACCCTTTCCAGGCCATCAGCGCCGAATCGCCATCACGCGCGCTTCCAGAACGCGACGTGCAGCGCGGCGATCTCGGCCTCGACCTCGGGCACCGGGCCCCAGACGCGGATGCCCTTCTGGCCCGCGGCGAACACCTGGCGGCAAGGCAGGTCGAGGGTCGCGTTCTCGGGGTGGTTGCCGGTGAACTGCAGCAGGCGGCTTTCGTCCATGCCGTAGACGAGCCTGCCGATGTGGGCCCAGTACTGCGTTCCGGCGCACATGCAGCAGGGCTCGACGGTGGTGTAGAGCGTGCAGGTCCACAACTCTTCGGCCGTCCAGGCCTTGGCTGCCATGCGCGCGAGCACCGCCTCGGCGTGGTTCACGGTGTCGATGTTGCCCTGCTCGCTGAGCACGGTCTCGTGGTCGGGCCCGACCAGCACGGCGCCGAACGGGTGGTGACCGGCGTCGAGCGAGCGCTTCGCGATCGCGTTGGCGGTGCGCAGGTGGCGCTGCATCTGCAGCGGCGTTGGATCAGTGCCTGGAGGGGCCGGTCGGGTCGTGTTCAAGGTGCGGTCGTCCGGGCTTCTGTTGACGAGAACGCGAGTCTGCATCAGCTTCGGGCGCCGCGGTGGGCCCAAGCCGTGGTGCGTTTCTCGATCACCGCGAACAATTCGTACATGGCCATCGCCATCGCGCCGACCAGGACGAGGCCGGCGAACGCCAGACCCATCTGCATCGACGAGCCGGCCGAGATCAGCAGGTAGCCGATGCCGATGCCTTCGTTCGCCGCGGTCATCTCCGACACCGTGGTGCCGACGAAGGCGAGCGCGATCGCGACCTTCAGCGACGCGAAGAAGTACGGCATCGAGCGCGGCAGGCCGATCTTCACCAGCACGATTCGAGCGGCCTCCAGCGTATGAATCGGGCAACGGGGCGGGGCAGCGCCACGGGCAAGGGTCAGGAGCAAGGCAGATTCTGTGCGGACCCGCCAAGCGCGCGCACCGCGTTGAACCCGGAGCCGGTCGATCCCCCGGCTTTCGGGGGGGGGCGACGGGGTTTGCACGGGCCGGACCCGATAACGATGTCACGGCCTGCGTGCTGATTTGATGCGACAACAGCCCTTTCGATCAGGAGTTTCATGAATCGCTCATCCTTCACCCGGTTGCTCGCGGCCGGCGCCATCGCGCTGGCCACGCTCGCCAGCCTGCCGGCGCACGCCGGCCCGTTCGGCGCGCTGTACGTGTTCGGCGACAGCCTCGCCGATAACGGCAACAACGCCCTCGTCATCGGCGCCGACGCCGGCCAGGCGATCCCGAACAACGGCTACGTGCCGGTGCAACCGTATGGCTCCGGCACCTACAGCAATGGGCAGGTCTGGGCCAACTATTACGCGACGATGCTTGGCGTGGTGTTGACGCCGTCCGTTGCGGGCGGCGGTGACTATGCGTTCGGCGGCGCGACCACCGGCCCCGCCGGAAGCGGCTTCCCGTTCAGCCTGCGCACCCAGGCCGACCAGTATCTTGCGCGGACCGGCGGCGCGGCGCAGGCCGATGCGTTGTACGTCGTGGCCGGCGGCGGCAACAACGCGCGTGCCGCGTTGACCGCGATCGGCGGCGGCGCCAATCCGGCGGCAACGATCGCCGCGGCCGCTGCTGCGTTCGCCATCGACATCGGTGTCATCGTCGACGCACTGCAGGCCGCCGGAGCGCAGCATATCGTCGTCTGGAACGCGCCGAATCTGGGCCTCGCACCGGCCGTCGTCGCCGGTGGCGGCGCATCGCTCGGCTCGTTCCTGGCCGGCACGATGAACGGCGCGCTCGCGGCACGCCTGAACGGCGAAGCCGGCGTCAGCACCTTCGACCTGTTCGGGTTCGGCGGCCCGATCGCGGCGAACCCGGCCGCGTTCGGCTTCGCGAACGTGACCGACGCGTGCGGTGCGATCGCCAACGCGAACTGCAGCCAGTACGCCTACTGGGACGGCATCCACCCGACCACGGCCGGGCACCTGGCGATCGCCAACGCGATGTTCGCGGCGACCGTGCCGGTGCCCGAGCCCGAAACCTGGGCGCTGATGGCGTTCGGCCTCGCCGCGGTGGCGTGGGGTGCGCGGCGCCGCACGAAGTCGGCGGTCGCTGCCTGAGCGTTCAGGCCGTCGTCAGCAAATCGAACAGCGCGCGCGCGACCACCTTCGTCGCGCGCCGCAGGTCTTCGAGTACCAAGTGCTCGTCGGCGCGCTTCGCGTTCGATTCGAACACGGTGCGCGGACCGGCGCCGTAGATCGCCGTCGGGATCCCGGCCTCGCCGTACAGGCGCACATCGGTGTACAGCGGCGTGCCCGAAGTCGGGATCGGCTCGCCGAAGACCTCGGCACCGTGGCGTTGCAGCGCATCGACCAGCGGCTCGTTGCCCGCCAGCGGTTGCAGCGCGCGGGCCAGCAGCAGGCGCTTGATCTCGACCGTGATGCCCGGGCGGTCCTTGCCGAATTCGGCCGCGGCATCGTTGATCACCTTGCGGATCGTCGCCTCGACCTCGACCGGGTTCTCCTCGGGAATCATGCGGCGGTCGAGCTTGAGCATGACCTTGCCCGGCACCACGTTCGTGTTCGTGCCGCCTTCGATGCGGCCGACATTGAGGTACGGGTGCGTGATCCCCTCGACTTTCGAGGTGATCTGTTTGTAGAGAACGTTCTGCGCATACAGCGCGTTCAGGATCGCGACCGCGCCCTGCAGCGCATCGACGCCGGTGTCGGGAATGGCGGCGTGTGCCATCTTGCCGTGCACGGTGACCTCCATCTGCAGGCAGCCGTTGTGCGCGGTGACGACCTGGTACGCGAAGCCCGCGGCGAGCAGCAGATCGGGTCGGGTCAGCTTGTTGCGCAGCAACCAGCCGGGGCCGAGTTCGCCGCCGAATTCCTCGTCGTAGGTGAAGTGCAGCTCGACCGCACCTTTGAGCTGCGAGCGCAGCGTTTCGATCGCGCGCGTGGCGAACGTGTAGGTCGCGAAGTCGCTCTTGCTGACGGCCGAGGCGCGGCCGTAAAGCTTGCCGTCGACGACTTCAGCGCTGTACGGACCGCGCGTCCAGCCCTCGCCGGGCGGCACGACGTCGCCATGCGCGTTCAACGCAATGGTGCGGCCACCGGCCGCGTAGGGGCGGCGCACGATCAGGTTGGTCAATGACGTGAGGCCGTAGGCTTTGACCTCGGCATCCGGAACGACGTGCTTCTCTGCGGCGAACCCGAAGGCCTCGAGCAGCTCAGCGGTGCGCTCGGCGTGCGGCGCGTTGTTGCCGGGCGGCGTGTCGGTCGGTACCTGCACGAGCGCTTGCAGGAAGGCCACTTCTTCGTCGAAGTGGGCATCGATCCAGGCGTCGAGCTTGTCGTAGTCGGTCATGGTCGTCTTTCGGATTCGGTCAGCATCGAATTCATCTACCGCATTTTCTTCACGCATCGGTCGCCAACTCGTTCAACACGTGCATGAACGCGTCGACCGCGAGCTGCATGTCGTCGTTGGTGCTCGATTCGAGCGGGTTGTGGCTGATGCCGGCGTTCTGGCCGCGCACGAACAGCATCGCCTGCGGCATCGCCTCGTGCAGCTTCATCGCGTCGTGGCCGGCGCCGCTGGGCATGCGAAAAAGTGGAATGCCGAGCGCGTCGACCGCCTTCTCCCAGCGCTGCTGCCATGCGGCATCGC
>JANXVK010000222.1 GCA_025351675.1 Rhizobacter sp. | reverse complement strand
CTGAAGAAATGCAGGCCCACCACGTCTTGCGGGCGCTTGGTAAAAGATGCAATCTTGTCCACGTCCAGCGTGGAAGTATTGGAAGCCAAGATCGCACCTGGCTTCATGACGCGGTCCAGCTCTTTGAACACGGCTTCTTTGACGCCGATTTCTTCGAACACGGCTTCAATGACCATGTCGGTGCCGCTCAGATCGTCGTAGCTCAGCGTGGTGGTCAACAGGCTCATGCGCTGATCGTACTTGTCTTGCTTGAGCTTGCCCTTCTTGACCTGCGATTCGTAGTTCTTCTTGATGGTGGCGATGCCGCGGTCGAGTGCGTCCTGCTTCATTTCGAGGATCTTGACCGGCACGCCCGCGTTCAGGAAGTTCATCGAGATGCCGCCGCCCATGGTGCCGGCACCGATGACGCCGACCGACTTGACCGCGCGCTGAGGCGTGTCGTCAGCCACGTCGGGGATCTTGCTGGCGGCACGTTCGGCCACGAAGAGATGGCGCAATGCCAGCGACTCGGGAGTGAACATCAGCGCGGTGAACACACGGCGCTCTTCCACCATGCCCGCGTCGAACTTCATCGTCGTCGCGGCCTGCACGGCCTCGACGCACTTAAGGGGCGCCGGGTAGTTCTTCGACATACCGGCGACCATATTTTTCGCGAACTGGAAGTAGGCGTCGCCTTGCGGATGCTTGCATGGCAGATTCCGTACCAGCGGCAACGCGTCACCGGTCTTGCCGGCGACCGACTTGGCTAACTCGACGGCCTCGTCCATCAGCGATTCAGGCGACGACGCGAGCTTGTCGAATAGTTTCTGGCCCGGCAGGCTCGCCAGCACTTCGCTCTTGACGGCTTCACCGCTGACGATCATGTTGAGTGCGGTCTCGACGCCGAGCACGCGCGGCAGGCGCTGCGTGCCGCCAGCGCCGGGAATCAGGCCGAGCTTGACTTCAGGCAGCGCCACGCTGGTGCCGGGCGCGGCAATGCGGTAGTGGCAACCGAGTGCCAGTTCGAGCCCGCCGCCCATGCAGACCGAGTGAATCGCCGCGACGATGGGTTTGGCCGAGGCTTCGAGCGAGAGGATCACGCTCAGCAGATTGGGTTCTTGCAGCGCCTTGGGCGTGCCGAATTCCTTGATGTCGGCACCGCCGGAGAACGCCTTGCCGGCGCCGGTGAGCACGATCGACTTGACGGCCGGATCGCCATTTGCCTTGGCGAGGCCATCGGTGATGCCGATGCGCGTTGCGAAGCCGAGACCGTTGACCGGAGGGTTGGTCAGGGTGATCACGGCGACATCGCCGATCACTTTGTATTCAGCCGTCATGGGGCGTTCCTTAGGTGGGAATAAAAACTGGAGAAAAAAGCACGAGTGTTCTTTTCCATGAAATTTTAGGCGTTTACGAACGCCCGGCAATCGGCTTCAGTCGCTGCGGGGACAAATCAACGAGAGGCTAAACCTCGAGCCATTCTTTTCGAGTGCCCGAATCTGCGCGCAGGCTGTCGGGCGTACCGTCGAAAACGATGCTGCCATGGCCCATGACCAGCACCCGATCGGAAATGCGCATGGCGATGGTCAACTTCTGTTCGATCAGCAAAACCGAGATGCCCTTGTCCTTGAGCGTCTTCAGATACTGCCCCACGAGCTCGACAATTTTGGGCGCCAGACCTTCGGTCGGCTCGTCGATGATGATGAGATCGGGGTCGCCCATCAGCGTGCGACACAGTGTGAGCATCTGCTGCTCGCCACCCGACAGTACGCCCGCCTCGGTGTGCTCCCGCTCTTTCAGGCGCGGGAACATTTCGTACATGTCGTTGAAGCTCCAGCGGCTGCCCTTGCCCGAACCCTTTTGGCCGAGCAACAGGTTTTGATGCACCGTGAGGTTCGAGAAGATGTCGCGGTTCTCCGGCACGTAGCCGATGCCCATGTGCGCAATCTCGTAGGCCTTTTTGCGCAGCATGTCCTGGCCCTTCCAGTGCAGGCCGCCCTCGGCATGCACCAGGCCCATGATCGCCTTGGCGGTGGTCGAGCGGCCCGACCCGTTGCGACCCAGGAGCGCGACGATTTCGCCGGCGTTGACGTCGAAAGAAACGCCGTGCAGCACGTGGCTCTTGCCGTAGTAAGCGTTGATGTCTTGAAGTTTCAGCATGGTCAGTGGCCCCCTTGTGCATCGGCCACCGACGAGCCCAGATACGCCTCCTGCACACGCGCATTGGCGCGCACAGCGGCGGGAGTGTCGAAGGCGATGATCTCGCCATACACGACGACGGCGATTTTGTCGGCCAGGCCGAACACCACGCCCATGTCGTGCTCCACCGTCAGCAAGGTTTTGCCAATCGTCACCTGTTTGATGAGCGCGATGAAGTGAGACGTCTCGGTCTTGCTCATGCCGGCGGTAGGCTCGTCCAGCAGGATGACGCTGGCGCCACCCGCGATGGTCACGCCGATCTCCAGCGCACGCTGTTCTGCGTATGTGAGGTTCACCGCCAGCACATTGCGCTTTTTCTCCAGGCCGACCTGGCGCACCAGCTCTTCGGTGCGCTCGTTGGCATCGTGCATCTTCGACAGGAAGCGCAGGAACGTGTAGCCGGCACCCAGGCTCCACAGCACGCCGCACCGCAGGTTCTCGAAAACGCTCAGTTTCGGGAATATGTTGGTGATCTGGAAGCTGCGCGACAACCCCAGACGGTTGATCTCGTAAGGCTGTTTGCCGTCGATGCGCTGCCCGTGCAGGAGCACCTCGCCGGTGGTCGGTGCAAGCCGCCCGCTGATGAGGTTGAACAGCGTCGACTTGCCGGCGCCATTGGGTCCGATGATGGCGATGCGGTCGCCCGCGTCGATGGCCAGGTCGATGCCGCGAATGATTTCGGTCTTGCCGAAAGTCTTTGTCAGCGACTTGAGTTCCAGTGCGTGCGTCATGCTGTCTCCCGACGCTTGATTTCGAATTCGATTTCTTCCTGCGCCTTGCCCCACACCTTGACGTAGCGGCGCCGCACCACCTCGAAGAGTGCCAGGCCGACGACCAGCAACGCGACAGCAATGAGCCAGCTCTTAGGCGATGAGGTGTCGAGCTCGAAGGTCGCAAGTCGAACAGTCGGGCCGAGGGCAGCGTTCAACTGCATGTGATAGATCATTTCGACAATGGCCGCCGCGCCCGCGACCATGACGGCCGCGGTCACGATGAGCCCGGCATACAACGCGTAGAAGCGATGAAACTTGCCGAACAACGCGACGCGCACGTTCATCATGATCAGGCTGGCGACGCCGCCGGGCGCGAACATCACCATCAGCAAAAAGACCAGGCCCAGGTACAAAAGCCAGGCCTTGCTGAGTTCGGACAACAGCACAGATGCGAACACCAGCAGCACGGCGCCGATCATCGGGCCGAAGAAGAAGGTCGCGCCACCCAGAAAGGTAAAGAGCAGATAGCCACCTGAACGAAGCCCGTTCAGGCTGTCAGCCGCATTCACGATCTCGAAGTTGATAGCCGCAAGTCCGCCGCCGATGCCGGCGAAGAAGCCAGCGATGATGAACGAGAAGTAGCGCACCCGCTGCGTGCTGTAGCCGATGAACTCGACCCGCTCCGGGTTGTCGCGCACCGCGTTCAACATGCGGCCGAGCGGCGTGCGCGTGAATGCGTACATGCCGGCGGTGCAGATGATCGTGTAGATCGCGAGAAGGTAATAGACCTGAATCTGCGGACCAAAGCTGATGCCCATCACGGGCTTGCCGATGACCCGGTTCGCGCTGATGCCGGCCTCGCCGCCGAAGAACTCGGCCATCATCAGCGACGCCGCGAACACCAGTTCGCTGATACCGAGTGTGATCATCGCGAAAGTCGTGCCCGACTTCTTCGTCGTGACGAAGCCGAACAGCACCGCGAAGAACAACCCCGCAACCCCGCCGACCAGCGGCAGCAGGCCGACGGGGATCGGGAACGACCCGTCGCCGATCGCCTTCAGGGCATGGATCGCGACGAACGAGCCCAAGCCCGTGTACACCGCGTGGCCGAAGCTGAGCATTCCGCCTTGCCCCAGCAGCATGTTGAACGACAGGCAGGCAACGATCGCGATGCCCATCTGAGAGAGCATCGTGATCGCGAGACTGCTGCTGAAGATCAGCGGCGCCACGAGCATCACGACGAGGCCCAGGCCCCAGATGACCAGGTCGCGCGGGCCCATGGCCCCGTATTTGATGGCTGATGCATTCATGGTGTCAGCCCTCTCTCGTGCCCATCAGACCCTTGGGCCTGAAGATCAGGATCAGCACCAGGAAGAGGTACGGAAGAATCGGCGCGACCTGCGCCAGCGTCAGCTTCAGCAGCGAATGGTCGGCAGCCGCAGGCCCGAGCGTCACGCCGATGTTCTTCAGCACGCTGAACACCGAGTAGTCGAGCGCGACCGCAAAGGTCTGCAACACACCGATCAGGATCGACGCGACGAACGCGCCGGCCAGCGAGCCCATGCCGCCGACCACGACGACGACGAAGATCACCGAACCGACCGTCGCCGCCATCGACGGCTCGGTCACGAAGGTGCTGCCGCCGATCACGCCGGCCAGGCCGGCCAGGCCGGCACCGGCGCCGAACACCAGCATGAACACGCGCGGCACGTTGTGGCCGAGCGACTCGACCATCTCCGGGTGCGTCAGCGCGCTCTGGATCACCAAACCGATGCGGGTGCGCGTGAGCATCAGCCACAGCGCGACCAGCATGATCAGCGCGATCAACATCATGAAACCGCGTGTCGCCGGGAACGGCGAGCAGACGACACGCACCGCGGCGTCGGCCGCCGAGCACATTGCCGCCGGCGCGGCGCCCCATACGAGGCGCAGGCCGTCGACAGACGAATTGATCAACGTGAACATCGGGCCGCGCAGGGCCTCAGGCGGCTGGAAGTTGACTGCGGTGCGGCCCCAGATAAGCTGCACCAGTTCGAGCATCACGTACGACAGGCCGAAGGTGATCAACAGTTCGGGCACGTGGCCGAACTTGTGAACCCGGCGCAGGCAGTATTTCTCGAACGCCGCGCCGAGTGCTGCGACCACCAGCGGGGCCAGGAACAGGCCCGGCCAGAAGCCGACGATGCGCGTGATCGAGTACGCGACGTAGGCACCAACCATGTAGAAACTCGCGTGCGCAAAATTCAGCACGCCCATCATGCTGAAGATCAGGGTCAGGCCCGAACTCAGCATGAACAGCAACAGCCCGTAGCTCAGGCCGTTGAGCATCGATATCGTGAAGAACTCCATCGTGGGCGGTCTCGGGAGATGCGTCCGGGCGGGCGCTTGCAGGGAATCAGGTCAGTTCGAGCCGACGACAGTGACAAACAAGGCCCGACGGGTCATCCCCGATCGGGCCCTGCAGCGGAACTGAGAATATCAGCCGCCGGCCGGGCGCACCATCTGGCAGCTGGTCGGCGTGCTCGACACATAAGGCTCGTAGGTCGCGACCGGGGCCAGCGTCATGCCGGTGTTCTCGGGCGAGTACGGATTCTTCGCGTCGGCTTTCTGCCAGACCGTCATGTACAGCGTCTGCTGCAGCTGGTGGTCGGTCTTGCGCATCTCGGTCTCGCCGCCGAACGCGCTCTTGACCTTCATGCCTTCCATCGCGAACGCCACCTTGACCGGGTCGGTCGACTTGGCCTTGGCCATCGCCGCGCCCAGGTATTCGAACTGGCGCACCACCGAGCCGGTGTACAGGTCGTCGTTGAACTTGTCCTTGAAGCCCTTCATGATCGCGGTCATCTCGCCGCCCATGTTGTAGTGGGCGTAGGCGATCTGGTAGACCTTGCCGGCGCCGGTCTGGCCGAGGGCCGAGGGCGTACCGGTGACGCCGGTGTAGTACGTGAAGAACTTGCCCGTGTAGCCGCCCTCGTTCGCCGCCTTTACCAACAGCGCCAAGTCGGAGCCCCAGTTGCCGGTGATCACGGTGTCGGCGCCCGAGGCCTTGATCTTCGCGATGTACGGCGCGAAGTCGCGCACTTGGGCCAGCGGGTGCAGGTCTTCGCCGGCGATTTCGATGTCCGGACGCTTGCGCTTCAGGTATTCCTTCGCGTACTTCGCAACCTGCTGGCCGTGCGAGTAGTTCTGGTTCAGCAGGTAGACCTTCTTGATGTCCTTCTGATCCTTCATGTAGGTCGTGATCGCCTCCATCTTCATGGTCGTGTCGGCGTCGAAACGGAAGTGCCAGAAGCTGCACTTGCTGTTGGTCAGGTCAGGGTCGACCGCAGCCTCGTTCAGGTACACGATCTCCTTGCCGGGGTTGCGCTCGTTGTGCTTGTTGATCGCGTCGATCAGCGGCACCGCGACCGACGAGCCGTTGCCTTGGATCACGTAGCGAATGCCTTGGTCGATCGCCGACTTCAGCGCGTTCAGGCTTTCGGTGGGCGACAGCTTGTTGTCGACCGGGATGATCTCGAACTTCACGCCGGCCGGGTTGGTCGCGTTGAAGCGCTCGGCGAGGTACTGCTGCGTCTTGACCTGATTCGTGCCGACGGGGCCCATCAGGCCGGTCAGCGGGTCGATCCACATCAGCTTGACGACTTGGCCGGCGAGCGGCTTGGCTTGGGCCATCGCGACGCCGGCGGAGACGACCAGCGCGGCCCCGACGGACAGGGTGAACACGCTTCGGTTCAGCGAGCGGCTAGCAAATTTCATGGTTGTCTCCGGGGGAATGTGAAACGCTTGCAAAGGTACCGGAAGTGGCTCGCGTGGGGTTACAGGGACTACCCCAAAGCCCTGTCGCCGCCGGGACAATGCGCGCCGCGGGCGATCCACCGAGGTGGTGACAGAAGGTGCGTGGCCTTGCACCTGCGTAGACATGGGCCGCTCGCTAAACTCCGCCGATGAACATGCTCGAAGCTGTGGCCGACCCTGCCGTGCGCCTGACTTGGCCAAATCGATTCCGCACGCTGGGCGAGGCCTTCTTCACCGCCCTGCCCGCCGAGTCGCTGCCCGATCCGCACTGGGTTGCGACCAGCCCCGATTGCGCCGCGCTGCTCGGCCTGCCCATTGATTGGGCGACGCGGCCCGACCTGAACGCACTCGACGTGTTCAGCGGCAACGACGACTGGCCCGGCATGCAGCCTCTGGCGAGCGTCTACAGCGGCCACCAGTTCGGTGTCTGGGCCGGCCAGCTCGGCGACGGCCGCGCGCTCTGGCTGGGCGAGATGAACACCCCTGCCGGGCCGATGGAGATCCAGCTCAAGGGCGCCGGCCGCACGCCGTACTCGCGCATGGGCGACGGCCGTGCCGTGCTGCGCTCGTCGATCCGCGAGTTTCTCGGCTCCGAGGCGATGCACGGGCTTGGCATCCCGACGACGCGCGCGCTGTGCGTCACAGGCTCTGCACTGCCGGTGCGGCGCGAAACGATCGAAACAGCGGCGGTCGTGACCCGTGCGGCGCCGAGCTTCATCCGCTTCGGCCACTTCGAGCATTTCGCGCACCACGCTGTGTTTGAACGAGAAGGGCACGCCGAACTGCGCGCGCTCGCCGACTTCGTCATCGCCCATCACTACCCGGCCTGCCGGGACGCCGCGAACCCGTACGTCGCACTCCTCGAACAAGTCACGCTGCGCAGCGCCGCGCTGATGGCCGATTGGCAATCCGTCGGCTTCTGCCACGGTGTGATGAACACCGACAACATGTCGATCTTGGGCTTGACGATCGACTACGGCCCGTTCGGCTTTCTCGACCAATTCGACCCCGGCCACATCTGCAATCACTCCGACAGCCAAGGCCGCTACGCTTGGGCGCGTCAGCCCAACATCGGCTTCTGGAACCTGCATGCGCTGGCCCAGGGCCTGATGCCGCTGATCGAGGATTCGGATCTGGCGCTGGCGGCGCTCGAGAGCTACAAGACGGCGTTCGCCGATGCGCTGCTCACCCGCTGGCGCGCCAAGCTCGGCCTGCAGGCGCGCGAAGACGCCGACCGCGAACTGGTCGACGACCTGCTGCGCCTGATGGCGGCCGACCGCTGCGACTTCACGATCACGTTCCGCCGCCTGGCCGGCTTCTCGAGCGCGGCCGGGGCGGCCAACGACGCAATCCGCGACATGTTCGTGGATCGCGCGGCATTCGACGCGTGGGCGCAGCGCTACGCCGAGCGACTTGCGCGTGAGTCGAGCATCGATGCGAACACGAGCACCGCGCGGGCCTTGCGAATGAACCGCGTGAACCCCAAGTTCATCCTTCGCAATCACCAAGCCGAGGTCGCGATCCGCGACGCGCAGGCCGGCGATTTCACCGAGACGCAGCGGCTGCTGAAAGTTCTGCAGCAGCCCTTCGACGAACAAGATGCGGCCGCGAGCACTGCTTACGCCGGCTTCCCGCCCGAGTGGGCGCAATCCATCGAGGTTTCCTGCTCATCATGAACAGCCACGACGACAGCAAGTACAAGGTCAAGAAATCCGACGCCGAATGGCGCGCGCAGCTCGATCCGATGCAGTTCGAGGTCGCCCGCCACGCCGCCACCGAGCGGGCGTTCAGCGGCAAGTACTGGGACGAATGGGCCGACGGCAAATACCACTGCGTCGGCTGCGGCACGCCACTGTTCAAGTCCGAGACCAAGTTCGATGCCGGCTGCGGCTGGCCGAGCTATTCAAAGGCGATCAACAGCGAGGTCGTCGAGCGCATCGTCGACAAGGCGCATGGCATGGTGCGCGTCGAAGTGCGCTGCAACAACTGCGGCTCGCACCTCGGCCACGTGTTCCCCGACGGCCCCGAACCGACGGGCGAGCGCTTCTGCATCAACTCGGCCGCGATAGACTTCGCGCCCAAATGATGCTGCCTCGCCACCCGCTGGCCCGCCGATGAAGATTTTTTTCGATTTCCTGCCGCTGCTGCTGTTCTTCGCCGTCGGCAAGTACGCCGGCAACAACTCGGAGTGGGCCGCGCGCTTCGCGACCGATCACTTCGGTTTCATGGTGTCGGGCGGGGTGGTCGGTACCGAAGAGGCCTCGGCGCTGCTGGCAACGATCGTCGTGATCATCGCCACCTCTGTTCAGATCACGTGGTTGCTGGCGAGCCGAAAGAAGGTCGACATGATGTTGTGGATGACCTTCGCGCTGGTGGTGGTGCTGGGCGGCGCGACGATCTGGTTCCACAACGCGACCTTCATCAAGTGGAAGCCGAGCGTGCTGTACTGGGCGATGGGGCTGGCGTTCTGGGTCAGCCAGACGATCTTCCGCAAGAACCTGCTGCAGACGCTGATCGGCGAGCAGCTGGCGCTGCCGGCGCCGGTCTGGCAGCGCCTGAACTTCGCTTGGATTGCGTTTTTCGGCCTGCTCGGGTTGTTGAATCTTTACGTGGCCTACAGCTTCCCGATCTCGACCTGGTTCACCTTCAAGGCTTTCGGCGTGACCGGGCTGATGCTGGTGTTCATGCTCGCGCAGGGCTTCTACATCAGCAAGCACTTGCCGCCCGAGGCCGAGCCGGCCAAAGTGCCGGATCAATCGCCGTGAGCATCACCGGGACCATCTCCGCGGCCGAGATCGACGCTGCGCTGTGCACCGCGCTCGCGCCGACGAAACTCGAAGTTCTCGACGACAGCCACCTGCACGCCGGCCATGCCGGCGCGCGCGAAGGCCGTCACTTCACCGTGCGGATCACGACCGCGCGCTTCAACGGTTTGTCACGTGTGGCGCGGCATCGCCTCATATATGATGTGCTGCACCTTTTGATCCCTCGCGGCATCCACGCCTTGGCCATCGAGGCGCATTCGCCAGATGATTCCCGGTGAATCAGAGTGACCCCCCAACTCCCCTCATGCTCATGAAGAAGACCTATTTCGCCGCGCGCGCCGCGCTCCTCGTGTCCGTCGCGCTGGCATTGCCGCTGGCCGCGCAGGCCCAGAACATCGCGATCGTGAACGGCAAGGCCGTGCCGAAGGCGCGCGCCGATGCGATTCTCAAGCAGGTGCAGACCCAGGCCGGGACGCAAAACCAGCCGCTGCCACCCGACATCGACCAGCGCGTGCGCGATTCGGTCGTGCTCGGCGAGATCTTCTCGCAAGAGGCTGAGAAGCGCGGCCTCGCCGCGACGCCCGAGTACAAGTCGCTCATGGAGCAGGCGCGCCAGCAGGTGCTGTCGAACGCGCTGTTCGCCGACTTCGCCAAGGCGAATCCGGTGGCCGACGCCGACATCAAGGTCGAGTACGACAAGTTCAAGGCGCAGTCGGCCGGCACCGAGTACCGCGCGCGCCACATCCTGGTCGAGAAGGAAGGCGAGGCCAAGGCGCTGATCGCGCAGATCAAGGCCGGCGGCAACTTCGAGGAACTTGCGAAGAAGAACTCGAAGGACCCGGGGTCGGGCGCCAACGGCGGCGACTTGGACTTCGCGGCCGCGAACGCCTACGTGCCCGAGTTCTCGCAGGCGATGGCGAAGCTGAAGAAAGGCGAGATGACGCAGGAGCCGGTCAAGACCCAGTTCGGCTTCCACATCATCCGCCTCGACGACACGCGCGAGGCACAGTTCCCGCCGTACGACGACGTCAAAGGGCAGCTGAAACAGCGCATGGAACAGCAGAAGCTGGCGGCCTACCGTGACGAGATCCGCGTCAAGGCGAAGACCGACTACAAGTTCACTCAGTAACTGGGCGCTTCGAGAATCGGGCGCTTCGCGACTGCTACAAGGGCGCCGATGGCGCCCTTGTTCGGTTATTGGGCTGGCCTCCCGGCCATGCCTCGATTTCCGTGGCGACGCAGCCGGCTTCGATCCGCAATTGACGATCGCAACGCGCGGCGATGCCGGGGTCGTGCGTGACCAGCACCAGCGTCGTGCCGGCCTCGCGGTTCAGCGCGAACATCAGCTCCATCACGGTCGCGCCGGTCGCGAAATCGAGGCTGCCGGTCGGCTCGTCCGCGAGCAGCACGGCCGGCCGCACCACGAACGCCCGTGCCAGCGCCACGCGCTGCTGCTCGCCGCCCGACAGCACCTTCGGGTAATGGCGCAGACGCTCGCCGAGGCCGACGCGCTGCAGCATCTCGGTCGCCAGCACACGCGCATCGTGGCGGCCCTGCAGTTCGAGCGGCAACATCACGTTTTCGAGCGCATTCAGGTTGCCGAGCAGCTGGAAACTCTGGAACACGAACCCCACCTTGGCAGCACGCACCGCCGCGCGCGCGTCTTCGTCGATGCTGAACAGGTCGGTGCCGGCGAGCCGCACGGTGCCGGTGGTCGGCGTGTCCAAGCCGGCGATGATCGACAGCAAGGTGCTCTTGCCCGAGCCCGACGCACCGACGATCGCGGCCGACTGGCGTGGTGCCAGCGAAAAATCGATCTCATGGAGAATGGTCAGCGTGCCGGTGGAGTCTTGGACCTGCTTGGTGACGCGCTCGACGGCAATGATGGGTTCAGACATGAATGACGGTGGGGTTCGACAATCTCGACGGTTATGGCTGGCGCACTGTACCGCGTCGGCCTGCGCGGCTGGCTTGGCGCTGGTTGCGCCCGCACACGCACAAGGGGCGGGCAAGGTCGGCGCGCCGCTGGTGCTAGTCGTCGGCGACAGCCTGTCGGCCGAGTACGGCCTGAAGCGTGGCAGCGGCTGGGTCGCGCTGCTCGAGGCGCGCCTGGCGCAGAAGAAGATCGCCGCGCGCGTCGTCAACGCCAGCATCAGCGGCGACACCACCTCGGGCGGCCTCACCCGCCTGCCGGCGCTGCTGACCCAGCACCGGCCCGACGTGGTCGTGCTCGAACTCGGCGGCAACGACGCGCTGCGCGGCCTGCCGCTGGCGATGACGCGCGCCAACCTTGACGCGATGGCGAAGGCCGCCAAGGCCGGCGGCGCGAAGGTGCTGATCGCCGGCATGCAACTGCCGCCGAACTACGGCCGCCAGTACGGCCAGCAGTTCGCGGGGCTGTTTGCGATCGTGGCGAAAGCCGAGGGCGCGGCACTCGTGCCGTTTTTGCTCAAGGGCGTGGCCGACGGCCCGCAGGCCGACACGCTGTTTCAGCCCGACCGCATCCATCCGACGGCGGCCGCGCACCCGGTCATCCTCGACAACGTCTGGCCGGTGCTGGAGCCGCTACTCCGGCGCTGAGCCGGCGCGCCCGGCGGAAGTCGGTCAGCGCTGATCGCCACGGCGCGTGTCGTCTGCACGGTCCGGGCGTTGCGGTCGCGGTGAATCTTGGTGCGGCTCGGCACGCGGTGGCGGGGCCGGTTGAGCCTGCGGCTGCGGCGGGGCTGGCATCGCGGCAGGTGCGGCCGGCCGCGGCACGTCGACCGACCGCGGCGGCGCCGGACGCTCGACGCGCGGCGGTT
>JANXVK010000653.1 GCA_025351675.1 Rhizobacter sp. | reverse complement strand
CTCGGCCTTGGCCAGCGCGATCACCTCGTCGAGCGTCGGGATCTTGTACAGCCCGTTGTACTGCTGCGGGCGCGTGCTGCTCGACTGAACCGCGCCAAGCGTCTTGATCTCGGCCAGCGTGAAGTCGCTCGCGAAGTACGCGGTGATCGAGACGCCGTCGAGATTGCGTGTGGTCTTGCGACTGGCGGGGAACTTGGTCGTGACGTCGGTCGTGCCGTCGAGCACGGGTTCGTGGCGGGCGATCAGCACGCCGTCTTTCGTCATCACCAGATCGGGCTCGATGAAGTCGGCGCCTTGCTCGATCGCCAGCTTGTAGCCTTCGAGCGTGTGCTCCGGCAGGAAGCCCGACGCGCCGCGGTGGCCGATCACGAGCGGGGCCTTGCCGTCGAGCGTCTTGTAGTCGTCGCCGCCGCCGCAGGCCGTGAGCGTCAGCAGGGCACCGCAAGCGAGAGCGAGCGCGGTGTGGCGGGACGAGAGGATCGGGGGCATGCGAAGAGTCATTGGGGTTCCTTTTTGGGTTGACTGTGTTCTGCGACACAACCCGCGAGCTTCGGCAACGTGCATGAAGTCTTCGTGTCCGCCGCGTGAACGCATCGTGACAGCCGTTGACTGTGCGGTCTACGTCGCGCGCGCCTGCACCGCCAGCATCAGCAACCCGAGCAGCACCGGCTGGTGCAGCATGTAGAAGCTCAGGCTCAAGCGGCCGAGCGTGGCGAGCGGCGCCAACCCCTCCGGCAGTGCCCCCGTGACCCACTCGCGGCGCCGCGCCAGCACCCATTGGCCGGCGGCCAGCCCCCACCACACCACGCCCAGCCACGGCAACAGCGGCACGTAGTCTTCGGTGATCGGCTTGCGCGTGACGAGGCCGATCCAATTGGTCCAGCGCGTGTCGAAAAGCACATGCTGGGCGAACTGCGGCAGCAGCATCGCCACCAGCCCGAGCAGCCACAGCCAGCGGCCCGCGCCGCCGGTCAGCCGCATCACGATCAGCGCGACCACGATGCCGTGCAAGACACCGAAGCTGATGAAGCTGCGCGGGAACATCCAGATCGAGCCGAGCGTGACCAGCAGCGCGCAACCCGCCACCTGCGCCCAGCGGTGCCAGAAGCGCGGCCAGGGCTGGCGTTGATCGAGCGCAATCGCCTGGCCCATGCCGGCGCAGAACAGGAACAGGCTGACGATGGTGGCACGCTGCAGCGTCCATACCGGATCGCTGTAGAAGTTCTGCGTGATGAACCCGAAGTGGTTCAGGTCGAAGCAGAAGTGAAAGATCGCCATCCAGACGATGGCAACGGCGCGCAGCGCGTCGAGGCGGTCGAAGCGCTGGCGCGTGGATGCGGATGAAGTGGTTCTCTCGGTCACGCGGGGACGATAGCGCACGCGCGCTCCGCGCCGTTCCGATGTCGCGAAGAAGTCAACGGGCCGATGACCCGTGACGCCGCATGCCGCCGTCGGGCGCTGCGCTATCGTGCCGGCCATGAACCCGTCCGCCGCCCTGCCCGTCGGCAAGCAGCTGCGCGAATGGCGCCAGCGCCGTCACCCGAGCCAGCTCGATCTCTCGGTCGACGCCGAGGTCTCGACCCGCCACCTCAGCTTCGTCGAGACCGGGGGTGCCACTGGTGTTGGAGACGCCGCTCGGTCCGCTCTCGTTCATCAGCACGATGACGGTGTTCGGCACGCCGGTCGAGATCACGCTGTCGGAGCTGGCGCTGGAGACCTTCTTCCCGGCCGATGCGGCCACTGCGGCCGCGCTGCGTCAGTTGGCCGACGCAGGCTGACTCAGCCGACCCAGACGCGAGCGTTCGCGAACATCCGCGTCCACGGGCTCGCAGCGCTGCGCTCGCCCGAGGTCCAGCTCATCTGGACGTTGCGGAACACCCGCTCGGCGTGCGGCATCAGCGCGGTGAAGCGTCCGTCGGGCGTGGTCACCGCCGTGAGGCCCTCCGGGCTGCCGTTCGGGTTGAACGGATAAGCCTCGGTCGGCGCGCCGCCGTTGTCGACGAAGCGCATCGCGCGGTGCACCGCCTTCGAGTCACCGCGCTGAGAAAAGTCGGCCAAGCCTTCGCCATGCGCGACCGCCACGGGGATGCGGCTGCCGGCCATGCCGGTGAAGAAGATCGACGGACTGTCGAGGATCTCGACGAGCGAGAGACGCGCCTCGAACTGCTCGCTGCGGTTGCGCGTGAACTTCGGCCACGCGCTCGCGCCGGGGATGATCGGTGACAGCGCCGCCATCATCTGGCAGCCGTTGCACACGCCGAGCGCGAAGGTGTCGGCGCGGTTAAAGAAGCGCGCGAACTGTTCGGCGAGCGCGGGGTTGAACATCACCGAGCGCGCCCAGCCTTCGCCGGCGCCGAGCGTGTCACCGTAGCTGAAGCCACCGCAGGCGACGAAGCCCTGGAACTGGTCGAGGCGCGCGCGGCCGGTCTGCAGGTCGCTCATGTGCACGTCGTAGGTCTCGAAGCCGGCGCGGTCCATGGCAAAGCTCATCTCGAGGTGGCTGTTGACGCCCTGCTCACGCAGGATCGCGAGCTTCGGGCGCGCCTTGCCGATGAACGGCGCCGCGAGCCTCGCAAGCGCGTCGACGCTCGCGTCGAAACTCAGCTTCAGATGGAGCCCCGGGTCGTCGACGCGGCCGGCGGCTTCGTGTTCGGCATCGGCCCCGGCCGGGTTGTCGCGCAGCTTCGCGATGCGCCAGCTGACATCGTCCCAGATCTGATGCAAGTCGCGCAGCGGCGCGCTGAACACCGCCTTCGCGTCGCGCCAGACCTCGACCACGCCGCGCTCGTTCGGCTTGCCGATGAAGTGGCTGTGCTTGCTCAGGCCGTGCTCGCGCAGCGTCTGCATCACCTCATTGCGCACGGCGGTCGGTACCTGGATGACAACACCGAGTTCTTCGCTGAACAGCGCGCGCAGCGTGAGTTCGGTGCGGCGCGCACCGACTTGCGTGGCCCAGTTCTTCGAGTCGCCGTATTCGGCGCGGCTGTCGGTGATGCCATCGCCTTCCGTGACCAGCATGTCGACGTTCAGGCTGACGCCCATGTGGCCGGCGAACGCCATCTCGCATGCCGCAGCCCAGAGGCCGCCGTCGCTTCGGTCGTGGTAGGCGAGGATGCGGCCTTGTTCGCGGAGCTTGTTGATCGCCGCGACCAACGACTTCAGCTGCGCGGCGTTGTCGAGATCGGGCACCGTCTTGCCGAACTGATTCAGCACCTGCGCCAGCATCGAGCCGGCCATGCGGTTCTGGCCGTTGCCGAGGTCGATCAGGATCAGCGTCGTGTCGCCGGGCTGGAGCTGCGGGGTCAGCGTCGGGCGCACATCATCGAGCGTCGCGAACGCGGTAACGATCAGGCTGACGGGTGCGGTGACCTGCTTCGCCGCGCCGTCATCCGACCAGCGCGTGCGCATCGACAGCGAATCCTTGCC
>JANXVK010000188.1 GCA_025351675.1 Rhizobacter sp. | reverse complement strand
TCGCTCAAGCCCGGCGCCGAGTTGGACGAGATGAAGTACGACATGGGCGGCGCGGCCAGCGTGCTCGGCGCACTGCGCGCCGTGGCCGAGTTGAAGCCGAAGCTGAACCTGGTGTGCATCATCCCGTCGTGCGAGAACATGCCCGGCGGCAACGCCGTGAAGCCGGGCGACGTGGTCACCAGCATGTCGGGCCAGACCATCGAGATCCTGAACACCGATGCCGAAGGCCGGCTGATCCTGTGCGATGCGCTGACCTACGCCGAGCGCTTCAAGCCCGCGGTGGTGGTCGATGTGGCCACACTCACCGGCGCCTGCGTGGTTGCGCTCGGCCATCACAACTCGGGCCTGTTCACTGCCGACGACACGGTTGCCGAGCAGATGCAGGCGGCCAGCGCGAAGGGCCTCGACCCGTGCTGGCGCATGCCGCTCGACGAAGAGTACGACGCGGGCCTGAGGAGCAACTTCGCCGACATGGCCAACATCGGCGGCCGCCCGGGCGGTGCGATCACCGCGGCGATGTTCCTGAAACGCTTTACCGCCAAGTATCCGTGGGCCCACCTCGACATCGCCGGCACCGCCTGGAAATCGGGCGCCGCGAAGGGCGCGACCGGCCGGCCGGTGCCGCTGCTGACCCACTTCGTGCTCGCGCACGCAGCCTGATCGATGTGGAGCGCTGCGGGACGAGCGCCGGGCCGCTCCATGGGCCACGAAGAGGCCCCGCGCAAACCCGGGGGATCGATCGACGTCCTCGACGAGCGAGAGGGGCTCCGTGACTGAGGTCAGCTTCCACTTCAACGTCGTCGACCGGACGGACTACACCTGCCGTCTGGTGCGCAAGGCGACGCGCGCTGGCGCGAGCGTCGTGCTCGCCGGCCCGGCGCCGGCGCTGCAGCACTTCGACCGTGCGCTCTGGACCTTCGACGACCTCGAGTTCATCCCGCACATCATGCCGGAGCCCGGCCAGCCGGTCGCCGAGCGGCTGCGTGCGGCGACGAAGGTCTGGTTGCTGCACGACGTGACTGCGGCCCCGCAGCACGACGTGCTGATCAACCTCGGCGTGGACGCACCCGCGGGTTTCGAGAGTTTCGCCAAGGTGATCGAGATCGTCACGCCCGACGAAGACGACCGCGGCGCGGCGCGGCGGCGCTGGAAGCACTACGAGAGCCGCGGCTACGCGATCGAGCAACACAACCGGGCCGCGTCTTGAGCAACGCACCGCTTCCTCCCGACCGCGTGCCGACGCTGACCGAGGTCGTCGCCTGGCCGCAGGCACCGGTACCGGCCCAAGCACAGCTGCGGCTGCCCGCGGTCGAGGCGCAGCCGATCGAGGCCGACATGCTGGGCACACCGCTGCCGCCACTGCGCCTTGCCGAGGAGCAGATGATCCAAGGCGTGCTGGTCGAGGTGCAGCGTCAGGTCGAACTGATGCTCGACTACCGGCTGCGCGAGGCGCTGACGCCGCTGCTCAACCGTGCCACCGACAGCATCGTGCGCGAAGCCCGCACCGAGCTGGCATCGACCTTGCGTGATGTCGTCGCTCGTGCGGTGGCCCAGGAACTGGCGCGTCATCGCACTCGGTGACTCGCGCGTTGTGGGTAAACCCCGAGGGCCGACGTGTCGCGAACACAAGGGCTTTCTGGCGGCGGGCGACCCGGCGTTCACCACTATAGGGATCGCGATTTATTTGGGTTAATGTGTCGCCCGTTGAGATATCAACCGTTTCCTTTGTTTGAACATCCCCTCTGGAGGTTTTGCATGCAAGTCAAACTGAACACGATCGTCGCCGCAGCCATGGTGATGGTCGGTGGCGCCTCGTACGCCCAAGACATGGTCGTCAAAATCGGCCACGTCGGCCCGACCAGCGGTGGCATCGCCCACCTCGGCAAGGACAACGAAAACGGCGCCAAGATGGCGATCGAGGAACTCAACGCCAAGGGCACGATGATCGGCGGCAAGAAGGTCAAGTTCGAACTCGTCCCTGAAGACGACGCGGGCGATCCGAAGCAGGGCACGTCCGTCGCGCAGAAGCTGGTCGACTCCAAGGTCGCCGGCGTGATCGGCCACCTGAACTCGGGCACCACGATCCCGGCCTCGAAGATCTACAGCGACGCCGGCATTCCACAGATCTCGCCTTCGGCAACGAACCCGAAGTACACCCGCCAAGGCTTCAAGACCGCCTTCCGTGTGGTCGCCGACGACGTGCACCTGGGCAGCACGCTCGGCAAGTACGCCGTCAAGGAACTGAAGGGCAAGTCGATTGCCGTGATCGACGACCGCACGGCCTACGGCCAGGGCGTCGCCGAAGAGTTCACCAAGGCCGTCAAGGCGAATGGTGGTGCGATTGCCGAAACGCAGTTCACGACCGACAAGGCGACGGATTTCACCGCCATCCTGACCCAGATCAAGGCCAAGAAGCCCGACCTGGTGTTCTTCGGCGGCATGGACGCCGTGGCCGGCCCGATGATCCGCCAGATGAAGCAACTCGGCATCACCGCCAAGTTCATGGGCGGCGACGGCATCTGCTCGGGAGAACTGCCGAAGCTGGCGGGCGGCGCGATGGCCGACGGTCAGGTGGTTTGCGCTGAAGCCGGCGGCGTCGAGGGCGAGCAGAAGATCGGCATGGAGAAATTCCGCGCCGACTACAAGAAGAAGTTCGGCATTGACGTGCAGGTTTACGCACCGTATGTTTACGACGCGACCAACGTGATGGTCGCCGCGATGGTCAAGGCCGGCTCGGCCGACCCGAAGGTCTACCTGCCGGTGCTGGCCAAGACCGATGGCTACAAGGGCGTGACCGGCATCATCTCGTTCGACGACAAGGGCGACGTAAAGAACGGCGCGCTGACCTTGTTCACCTACAAGGGTGACAAGCGCGACCAGATCGCCGTCGTTCGGTAATCGGACGCTTCGCTACAGTTCTGCGGGGCGCCTTCGGGCGCCCCTTCTGTTTCGTGGCCCGCTTTGGCTGGCTTTGCTTCGCTACAGCTTGATGTCGGCGCCGGCGGCGGCGAGCAGCAGCAGCGTGCCGGCAGGCAAGGGCAGTTCAACCTCGCCTTGCCCGTACCAGCTGCCGAGGCCGCGTGCGTGCGTGGTGTCGAGCAACACCTGCCAAACCCCCGCCGGCAGCATGAAAGTGGTGTCGTCGGCATCGGCATTCACCAGCAGCAGCAGCGGCGCTGCGGCCCGGCCGGGCTCGCCGATCAGGCAGCCGAGCACGCGCGTCGACGTGTCGGCCCAAGCCTCGCCCTGCAGCACTTCTCCGGCCCGTGTGAGCCACGTCAGGTCGTGCAAGCCGAGCGGGTCGGTCAGGCCGCTGTACCAGCGATTCGCGAACGGCTGCGCGAGGCGGCGCAGCGCGCAGACCCGCGCGGTGAAGGCGATCAGGTCGGCGTCCGCCGCGGCCCAGTCGATCCAGGTGATTTCGCTGTCGTGGCAGTACGGGTTGTTGTTGCCGCCCTGGGTGTGGTTTAGTTCGTCGCCGGCGCACAGCATCGGCGTGCCTTGCGCCAGCAGGCTGGTCGCGAGCAGCGCGCGCTGCAGCCGGGCGCGCAGCGCGTTGATCGCGGCATCATCAGTCGGCCCCTCGGCGCCGCCGTTGAAACTCAGGTTGCTGCCGGTGCCGTCGCGGTTGTCTTCACCGTTCGGCAGGTTGCGGCGCTCGTTGTAGCTGACCAGATCGCGCAATGTGAAGCCATCGTGCGAGATCACGTAGTTCAGCGACTCGGCCGGTGTGCGGCCGCGCGCCTGGTAGATGTCGCTCGAGCCGCACAGCCGCTGCGCGAAGCCGCCGCGCGTGGCCGGATGCCGCAGCCAGAAACTGCGCATGTCGTCGCGGAACTTGTCGTTCCACTCGACCCAGCCGTTCGGGAAGTTGCCGACCTGGTAGCCGCCGGGGCCGAGATCCCACGGCTCGGCGATCATCTTGACGCGCGCCAGCACCGGGTCTTGCGCAACCGCGGCGAAGAACGCGTGCCGGCGCGCGAAGCCTTCGTCGTCGCGGCCAAGCACCGGCGCGAGGTCGAAGCGGTAGCCGTCGACGTGGAAGTGTTCGACCCAGTAGCGCATCGAATCCATCACGAACTGCAGCACGCGCGGGTGCCGCAGGTCGACCGTGTTGCCGCAGCCGGTGTAGTTGTCGTAGTCGCTGCGGGCGTCGGGCGGCAGGCGGTACCAGCTCGCGTTGTCGAGACCTCTGAAGGCGACCTGCGGGCCGACGGCGTCGCCCTCGGCGGTGTGGTTGAAGACCACGTCGAGGATCACTTCGATGCCGGCCGCGTGCAGCGCCCGGACCATGCCGCGGAACTCGGCGCGCGTCGCCGCGCCGTCCTCTGGCGCGCGCGACAGGCGCGGCTCGACGGCGAAGAAGCCGATCGTGTTGTAGCCCCAGTAGTTCGTCAGGCCCCTCCGGATCAGGCGTTCCTCGTCGACGCGCTGGTGCACCGGCAGCAAGCTGACTGCGGTCACACCGAGCGCGCGCAGGTGCGCGATCGACGCCGGGTCGCCGAGCCCTGCATACGTGCCGCGCAGCGCCTCGGGCACGGCCGGGTTCTGCTTCGAGAAACCCTTGACGTGCAGCTCGCAAATCACGGTGTCGGCGAGCGATGTGCCCGGCGCACGATCGTCGCCCCAGTCGTATGTGTCGTGCGTCACGCGCGCCTTCAGCGCGGTGGCCGCGTTGTCGCGCGTGTCCATCTGCTTCGGGTGCGCGCGGTCGGCGCCGAACTGATCGTCGCACCAGTCGAAGCCGCCGACGATCTCGCGCGCGTACGGGTCGAGCAGCAGCTTGGTCGGGTTGAAGCGGTGGCCCTTGTCGGGCCGCCAAGGCCCGTGCGCGCGCAGGCCGTAGACGAGACCGGGTTTGGCGCCGGCGAGGTGACCGTGCCAGACGTCGCCGCTGTGGCCGGGCAGCCGCAAGCGTGCGACCTCGCCGGTGCCGGCCGTATCGAACACACACACCTCGATCGCCGTGGCATGGGCCGAGAACACCGCGACGTTGACGCCGGTCGCATCGGCATGCGCCCCGATCGGCCACGGCCGGCCGTCAGTGATCGCGAAGGTCGTCGATGCGACCATGTCGTCGCGCCCGGTGCTCAGGCCTTCCATTCGAACATCACGGTCGCCAGGGGCGGCAGGTCGATCACGATCGAGTGCGGCTTGCCGTGGAACGGCAGGTCTTGCGCCGTCGCGGCGCCGAGCGGCGTGCCCAGGTTGCTGCCGCCGTAGTGCGCCGAGTCGGTGTTCAGGCATTCGCGGTAGACGCCGGAGTGCGGCGCGCCGACCCGGTAACCGCGCTGCGGCGTCGGTGTGAAGTTGCAGACCACGAGGATCAGCGTGTCGGCGTCCGCGCCGCGGCGCACGAAGCTCAGCACCGAGTGCTCGGCATCGTTGTGGTCGATCCACTCGAAGCCGTCGGGCGTGAAGTCGCGCTCGTACAGCGCCGGCGTCGCCTTGTAGAGCGCATTCAGGTCACGCAGCAGTTTCCTGATGCCATCGTGCATCGGATCGTCGAGCAGGTGCCAGTCGAGACTGCGGTCATGGTTCCACTCGCGCTCCTGCCCGAACTCGCAGCCCATGAACAGCAGCTTCTTGCCGGGGT
>JANXVK010000158.1 GCA_025351675.1 Rhizobacter sp. | reverse complement strand
GACCAATGTCGAGCAGCGCTTCTTCAGCGTCGCCACCGACGACAAGCGCGCCGCGGTGCTCAAGCTCATCAAGGAGCGTGCGCTCACGCAGGCGCTCGTGTTCGTCAACTCCAAGCTCGGTTGCGCGCGCTTGGCGCGCTCGTTCGAGCGCGATGGCCTGCGCACCAACGCGCTGCATGGCGACAAGTCGCAGGACGAGCGCCTGAAGGCCCTCGAAGCCTTCAAGCGCGGTGACGTCGACGTGCTGGTCGCGACCGACGTGGCCGCACGCGGCCTCGACATCGCCGACCTGCCGGCGGTCTTCAACTTCGACGTGCCGTTCAACGCCGAAGACTACGTGCACCGCATCGGCCGCACCGGCCGGGCGGGCGCGTCGGGGCTGGCGGTCACGCTGGTCTCGCCGTCCGACACGCGGCTCGTCGCCGACATCGAGAAGCTGATCAAGAAGAAGATCGAGCTGGAGCCGATCGAGCTCGACAACACGCCGCCGCCGCGCGAGTACCGTGATCGGGCCCGCCACGACAGCCCGCGCCCGGAAAGCGTCGAAGAGGGCCGCCCGGTGCGCTCGGCTTCAGCGCCGCGCAGTTACGCACCGCCGCGCGCGCCGAGTGACCCGTTCTTCGACAAGCCTTACGAGCCGAGCAGCGCCGCCGCCGAGCCGGCCTGGGAGAGCAAGACGCCCGCCGCGCCGCGCAGCCTGTCCCCGAACATCAAGCCGAAGAAACGCGTCGCCGCGTTGTTCGGGGCGAAGCAGCCCGAGCTTCAGCCGGACCCGGTCACGTCCTGACCGCCCCGGGCCGGTCAGCCGGCGAGCAGCGAGAACACGACCGGCACGTTGTTCGGCAACGCGATCGGCCGGGACTTCCAGCCCTGAACGCTGTCGGTGCGCGTGAAGCCATCGGGCAGCGTCAAACCACAACTCACCGAGAGGCGCGTTCCCGGTTGCAGGTGCGCGAGCAGTGCGCCGAGCAGGGCCTCGTTACGGTACGGCGTTTCGATCATCAGCTGCGTCTGCGAGGCGCGACGCGACAGCGCTTCGAGCTCGCGGATGCGCGCGCCGCGTGCACTCGGGTCGACCGGCAGGTAGCCGACGAACGCGAAGCTCTGGCCGTTCAGGCCGCTCGCCGCGAGCGCGAGCACCAGCGAACTCGGCCCCGCCAACGCAATCACCTTGATGCCCGCCGCATGGGCGGCCTGCACCAGCGCGGCGCCCGGGTCGGCGACCGCCGGCAGGCCGGCTTCCGAGATCAGGCCGAGGTCGTGGCCCTGCAGCGCGGGGGCAAGCAGCGTGGCGAGGTCGGGGGCGGGCAGGGTGCTCGAGCCCTTCGGCGGGCGTGGCAGCTCGACGATCGCCAGCGACTGCAGCGGCCGCGCGAGCGGCACGACCGCGTCGACGCGCTTCAGGAACGCACGCGTCGTCTTCGCGTTCTCGGCGACCCAGTGCGTCAGGCGCGCGGCCGTGCGGATCACCGACGCAGGAAGCACGTCGTCGATCGGGTTGGCTTCTGCGGCCGTCCCGAAATCCAGCGTGTTCGGGATCAGGTAGAGCGAGCCGCCTGCAGTGCTCATGCGGGTATCAGCGGATCGATGCCGGCCGCACGCAGCAAGGCAGCGGTGCGGATCAGTGGCAGGCCGACCAGCGCCGTCGGATCGTCGGATTCGACCGCGTCGAGCAGCGCGATTCCCAGTGTTTCGACCTTCGCGCTGCCGGCGCAGTCGTAGGGCCGTTCGGCGCGCAAGTAGTGCTCGATCTCGGCGTCGCTGAGTCGGCGAAACCGCACCGTCACCGGCGCCAGCGCCGTGCCCACGTAGCCGGTCGACACTCGCACCACAGCCACCGCTGTTTGAAACACCACGCTGCGCCCGCGCATCGCGCGCAGTTGCGCGACTGCGCGTTCGTGCGTGCCGGGCTTGCCGATGGGCGCACCGTCGAGGTCGGCGACCTGGTCCGAGCCGATCACGACCGCGTCCGGGAACAACTTCGACACCGCTGCGGCCTTCGCCAGCGCGAGGCGCTGCGCGAGCGCCGCAGGCATTTCACCGGGCAGAGGTGTCTCGTCGACTTCGGGCGAGCGCACCTCGAATGGCAGGCGCAATCGCTCCAGCAGTTCGCGCCGATAGCGCGAGGTCGAAGCGAGGATCAGTGTCGGTCGCATGTCGGCACGCGTGCTCATGTCTCGATTGTCGCCTGCGCCGTACACTGATCGAATGAGCTCCCGTGATTTCGACCCCTTTCGCCTCGACGTGGCCGCCTTCGCGAAGGCCGCCGGCGAACTCGAAGGCCGCTGGCCGTTGTTGCAGTTCGATCGCTTGACCGAGTCGGCGGTGGCCGATGCGTCGCCGGCCGACGGCGGCGAAGTGGCTTGGCGCGCGCGCGGCGAAGCGCGCACGATGCGCGGCGGCGAAACGCAGATTTGGCTGCACATCGGTGCGACGACCGACGTGCCGCTCGAATGCCAACGCTGCCTGAAGGCGGTTGCCGTGCCGCTCGCGATCGAGCGCAGCTTTTTGTTCGTGCACGGCGAAGACACTGCGGCGCAGCTCGACACCGACAGCGAGGACGACGTGCTCGCGCTGAGCCGCGCGCTCGACCTGCGCGAGTTGATCGAAGACGAGTTGCTGCTGGCGCTGCCGATCGTGCCGCGCCACGAGGTCTGTCCGATGCCGTTGGTGGCGCCTGCCGACGAAGAAGAGGTGGTCGAGGAGAAGCCGAATCCGTTCGCGGCGCTGGTGGCGTTGAAGCGTTCCGGGTGGCCGAACTGAGGCGTGGTCATGACCGATCGTGCCGCGAAAACGGCCGGTCATGCTAGAATTTTTGGCTTTCCCGCGTGCGGACCGGCTTGAATTCGTTCAAACGACGCAACGCCCTTGCAATTCCCGAGTGACCCATCCCGAGCGAGATACCGCGCGCCGAGTCCTCATATCAGCGCCGGCCCGAGCGGGCCCAGGAGATTTTCATGGCCGTCCAACAAAACAAGAAGTCCCCGTCGAAGCGTGGCATGCACCGTGCGCACTACGCCCTTGACACGCCGGGAACGGCGATTGAGCCGACGACTGGTGAGCAGCACCTGCGCCACCATATCAGCCCGAACGGTTTTTACCGTGGCCGCAAGGTGCTGAAGACCAAGGCGGACGCGTAAGGCCTCACCGCCTGCGCGCATCGAGCCGGTCGCGTCTGCCGCGTACACGGTCCGTGCTTCGAGTCGCTTCTGATTCCGTCCTGTCGCCCGGTCTGCGCGCTTGCACAGGGCCGGGCGTCCGCGCTTTTGTGTCGCCTTTCGGGGGGCTGACGTGAGCGCGGCGCCGACGGTGATCGCCGGCACGATCCGTCTGTCGGTTGACTGCATGGGCGGCGACCACGGTCCATCGGCCACATTGCCGGCCTGTCGCTCTTTCCTGGCTGCGCATCCGAATGCCGAGTTGATCCTGGTCGGCCGCGCCGAGGCATTGGCCGAAGCGGCGAGCTGGGCACGTTGCCGCGTCGTCGCCGCGACCGAGGTCGTCGAGATGGACGACCCCATTGAGATCGCGCTGCGCCGCAAAAAAGACTCGTCGCTGCGCGTCGCTGTGAGCCAAGTCAAACCCGACGCCAACGGCGTTGCCGCGGCCCACGCCTGCGTCTCGGCCGGCAACACTGGTGCGCTGATGGCCGTCTCGCGCTACGTGCTGAAGACGGTCGACGGCATCGATCGGCCGGCGATCGCCCCCAGTGCGCTGAGGTAGCGTCAGTCCAGACCGAGGGTGGGGGGTCATGGCGGGCCGATCGATCAATGTCG
>JANXVK010000151.1 GCA_025351675.1 Rhizobacter sp. | reverse complement strand
CGTGGCCGTGGCCGATGCCGACCATGACTATGCCAAGGCCTGGAACACCGCCTTCAAGCCGGCCTGGGAGGCCGCGGGCGGCAAGATCGTGGCTGACAACCCGATGAGCTACAACCGCGCCACCGATTTCTACAGCGGCGTGAGCCGCGTGCTCGCCGCCAAGCCCGAGGTGATGTTCGTGGGCGGCGCCTCCGAGCCCACCGGCCTCGTCATCAAGCAGGCGCGCGAGCTGGGCTTCAAGGGCGGCTTCATCATCATCGACCAGGCCAAGATGGACGAGATCGCCAAGGTCACGGGCGGCTACGGCCCGCTCGAAGGCTCGATCGGCGTGCTGCCGCTGGTGGACGATTCGGTGCCCGAGTCGAAAGCGTTCGTGGAGCGCTACCGCAAGGTCTACCCGGGCCGCGACCCGAGTTCGGAAGTCTCGCTCAACTACTCGGCCGTGCACGCCGCGTTGCTCGCGATGAAGCTCGCCGGCAACGTGACGGACGCCACCCTGATCCGCGCGCAACTCGACAAGGCGTTCAAGACCATCCCGGGCAAGCTGAACCCGGGCGCGGTCGACGGCGTCGACGAGCGCGGTGGCTCGACGGCCGACCCGCGCGTCGCGGTCGTCGAAGGCGGCAAGATCCGCGAAGTCAAGCTGAGCTCGATCAAGTAGGCGCCCGGCGCGCCAACGAAAAAGCAGGCCCGCGGGCCTGCTTTTTCTTTGCCTCGGCGAATCACTTCGCCGCGAGCCCGAGCCGGTCGATCAGCGACTTGTCCTTCGCGAACTGGTCGCGCGCCCACTTGGCGTAATCGTCGCCGCTGCGATACCAGATGTCCTGGTTCAGCTGGGCCATCAGTTCCATGTGCTTCGGGTCGTCCATCGCCTTCCTGAAGACGTCGTGCAGCGTCTTCATCACGGCCGGGTCCATGCCCTTCGGGCCGACCAAGCCGTAGGGCGAGGTCGAGACGACGTTGTAGCCGAGATCTTTCGCGGTCGGGATGTTCGGCCAGCGCTTGGTGCGCTGCTCGCCGAAGGTCACGAGCAGGCGCATCTGGCCGGCGTCGACGAACTTGTTCCAGCCGCTTGCATCGCTCATTGCCATCACGTGGCCGCCGAGCAGTGCTTGGGTGAGGTCGGCATTGCCCTTGAACGGCACATGGTTCAGCTCGACCTTGGCGTTGCCGGCGAGCTCTTCCATCAGCAGATGCGGCGAGGTGCCGGTACCAGTCGAGCCGTAGTCGATCTTGCCGGGCGCCTTGCGCGCGGCCTCGATGTACTCGTTGAAGGTTTTGTACGGCGAATCGGCGCGCACGGTGAAGCCGAAGGTGTAGCCGCTGATGCCGATGATGAAGCTGAAGTCTTTCAGCGGATCCCACTGCACCTTCTGCATGTGCGGCAGCCGCACCATGCCCATCGGGTACTGCGCGATCGTGTAGCCGTCGGGCTTGGCGGTCAGCGCCATCGTGCCGAGGCCGGTCGTGCCACCGCCGCCGGGCTTGTTCTCGACGATGATGTTCTGGCCGAGGTTCTTCGATGCGATCTCGGCCAGCGCGCGCAGGTGGCGGTCGGTCGAGCCGCCGGCCGGCCACGGCACGACCAACGTGATCGGCTTGGCCGGGAAGGCTTGGGCGCGTGCGCGGAACGGCAGGGCCAATGCGGCGGCGCCGAGCAGCACGCTGCGGCGGCCACGGGCGTGGCGGGGTTGAGCGGTCATCGTGGGTGTCTCCTGTGTGCGGGCGCGGCTCGCGCCGGTGCCGAGGACGCAAAACCTTGCACGAAGCGCCGCGCCGACGCGACGGTGAAAACTCGGCCCTCAGCCTGCGCCGGCCGGAAAGTCGGCACCCAGCGTTGTCGGCTCCCAGCGGTCGAAATCGCCGCGCATGAAATCGAGTTTCTTGCGCGCCAGATCGAGCGCCGCCTTGCCGAGCAGCAGGCGCAGCGGCGGCGCATCCGAGAGGGCCGCATCGATGATGGCCTGCGCCGCACGCACCGGATCGCCGGCTTGCGTGCCGCTGCGCGACTCGGTCTGCTTGCGGCGCTCGCCGGCGGTCGCCGCGTAGGCATCGATGCGCGTGGCCGACTGCTTGATCGACGGCCCCGCCCAATTGGTGCGAAACGGGCCGGGCTCGACGATCAGCACGTCGATGCCCAGCGGCTTCAGCTCCGTCGCCAGCGACTCGGAGAGACCTTCAACGGCGTACTTGGTGGCGTGGTAGTACCCGGTCGCCGCGAAGCTCGTCAGCCCGCCGATCGACGAGACATTGACGATCAGCCCGTTGCCCTGCGCGCGCATCGCGGGCAGCACCGCTTTCGTGATGTCGACGAGGCCGAACACGTTGGTCTCGAACATCGCACGCACCTCGGCGTCCTCGCCCTCTTCGATCGCGGCGAGGTAGCCGTAGCCGGCGTTGTTGACCAGCACGTCGATGCGCCTGAAGCGCTGCTGCGCGGCGGCGACGACCGCGTCGATCTGCCCGCGCTGCGTCACGTCGAGCGGCAGCACGAGCGCCCGCTCGCCGTGGCCCTCGGCGATGTCGGCGACCTGTGCGGGGTTGCGCGCCGTGACCACGGCACGCCAGCCGCGTGCGAGCACGAGCTTGGCGAGTTCGCGGCCGAAGCCGGTCGAGCAGCCGGTGATCAGCCAGACGGGGTCGATTCGATTCATCATGTTGAGTGCTCCGTGGCGTGACGGGTCGTGGTCAACCCGGAGCGGCCATTCTGGGCTGTCCGCGATGAACCTGCCGGCTCATGGGGCTTGGCGTGCTTCCTGCTCCTGCAGCTCGCGCCATTGCACCTTGCCCGAGCCGGATTTCGGCAGCGAGTCGACGAACACCACGATGCGTGGGCTCTTGTAGACCGCCATGTGGGCATGCGCCCAGTCGATGACCTGCTGCTCGGTGATCGCGCCGCGCTGTTCCGGCTTCAGCACGACCAGCGCCTTCACGGTCTCGCCGCGTTTCGCGTCGCTGGCCGCGATCACGCAGGCTTCCAGGATGGCCGGGTGGTAATACAGCAAGGCTTCGACCTCGGCCGGCCAGACCTTGTAGCCGCTCGCGTTGATCATCCGCTTGAGGCGGTCGACCATGAAGAAGTAGCCGTCGGCATCGACCATCGCGAGGTCGCCGGTGCGCAGAAAGCGCCGGCCGTCGATCTCGATGAAGGCCTTGGCGGTGGCGTCGGCATCGTTCCAGTAGCCGCGCATCACCTGCGGGCCGTCGATGACGATCTCGCCGGTGTCGCCTTGCGGCACTTCCTGCAACGTGGCCGGATCGATCACGCGCGCGTCGACGTCGAACACCGGGATGCCCAGGCACTGCGGCTTCGGCCGGTGCATCGGGTTGATGTGGGTCGCAGCCATCGTCTCGCTCATGCCGTAGCCCTCGATGTAGTGCTGGCCGGTGAGCGCGAACAGCTTGGCCGCCACCGCGGCCGGCATCGCCGCGCCGCCGCCGCGCACGACGCGCAGGCTGCCGAGGTCGTAGTCGCCGAGCTTCGGGTTGGACAGAAAGTCGACCAACATCGTCGTGATCGCCTGGAAGGTGTTGACCTTGTAGCGCTGCATGCACAGCGCGGCCGTGTCGCGGTCCCAGCGCGGCAGCACGATGAGCGTGCCGCCGGCGTACAGCGGCCCGTTCAGGCTGCCCGACAGGCCGGTGACGTGGAACAGCGGCAGGACAGTGAGGAACACCGAGTCCTGGCTGCGCTGGAACCAATTGACGCCGCCGACCAGCGTGCTCATCACACTGCGGTGCGTGTGCATGCAACCCTTCGGGTGCCCGGTGGTGCCCGAGGTGTAGGGCATCACCGCGAGGTCGTCGGCGCCTTGGGTGAGCGGGCCGGGTTGCAGATCGCGCGCCAGTATGTCGACCCACGGCACGATGCGCGAATCGCCGAAGCGGCGGCGCGGTTCGACGACGAAATCAGGCACGTTCAGGTCGGTCGGGTTCTTCAGGCAGTCGCTGTAGGTCGCGACGATCAGGTACCGCAGGCCGCTGTCGTCGCCGGCCTGGCCGCCGAGCAGCGGCTGCATTTGCTCGCACAGGTCTTGCGGCACGAAGGCGACCCCGGCGCCGGTGTCGCGCACGTAGTGGCGCAACTCCTCGGTGCGGTTCATCGAATTCACCGGCACGACGACCGCGTTCGCACGCAGGATGCCGTAGAACGCGAAGATCCACTGCGGGCTGTTCTGCATGTAGAGCAGCACGCGGTCGCCGGCCTTCACGCCACATGCGTGCTGCAGGTAGCCGGCGATGCGCTCGCACTCGTCACGGAACTCACGGAACGTGATGGCCGAGTCGTAGAACACGATGAACGGCTTGTCGGGGTAGCGCGCGGCCGAGACCTCGGCGTTGTGGAACAGGTTGGTCTCGGGCAGCGTCAGGTGCAGCGGCAGCGCGGGTGGCCAGTGGGCGAGGTGCGGGGCAGGGCGGGCGAGCATCGGTGGCCTTCGTCGGTGATGCGGCCACTTTAGTGCAGCGCGTCGTGGGGGGCGGTCGATACAATCCCGCCCTTCCTGAGCCTTGTGGTCTGCGCCTGTGTCCGATCGCCTGAAAGTCCTCCCGCAATACCTGCTGCCGAAGCAGGCGCTGACCCGCTATGCCGGCTGGCGCGCGTCGCGCGAATGGGGCGCACGCACGACGAAGCTGATCGGCGGCTTCGTCGCGAAGTACGGCGTCGACATGAGCGAGGCGGCGAACCCCGACATCGCCGGCTACAAGAGCTTCAACGAGTTCTTCACGCGCGCACTGAAGCCCGGCGCGCGGCCGCTCGCGAGCGCCGACCTGATCTGCCCGGTCGACGGCGCTGTCAGCCAGTTCGGTGCGATCCGGAAGGACCAGATTTTCCAGGCCAAGGGCCACGCGTATTCGACGACCGCGCTGGTCGGCGGCGACGCCGCACTCGCCGCGCAGTTCGAGGACGGCCACTTCGCGACGCTCTACCTGAGCCCGAAGGACTACCACCGCATTCACATGCCTTGCGACGGCCGCTTGCTGCGCATGATCCATGTGCCGGGTGACCTGTTCTCGGTGAACCCGCTGACGGCGCGCGGCGTGCCGGGCCTGTTTGCGCGCAACGAGCGTGTCGTGTGCGAGTTCGAGTCGGCGCGCGGGCCGTTCGTGCTGACGCTGGTCGGCGCGACCATCGTCGGCAGCATGGCGACGGTGTGGCACGGTGTCGTGAACCAACGCCGCGTCGCCGGCGTCCGCGAGTGGCGCTACGACGACCAGAGCATCGCGCTGAAGCAGGGCGACGAGATGGGCCGCTTTCTGCTCGGCTCGACCGTCGTGATGCTGTTCCCGACGGCGGCGCTGCAGTTCAATCCGACGTGGGCGCCGACGAGTCCGATCCGGCTTGGCGAGGCGATGGCGGACTACGCGGCCGGCTGACGCACCATCTTGCGCATCAACTGATCGAGCATCAAGCTTGGTGTGACGCAACGGCCGGTATGCACCGCCGAGGTCTGGATGCTCGAACTGCGCGGCGCCACCAGCCAGTGGAAGCGCTCACGCACCGACAGCCGGCCGAGCGGCCCGGCAGCATCGCCACCGGCGGAGACCAGCGGGATTGCCGCGAGTGCGGCACGAATGCCGGCGAGGTCGACGTCTCGGTCGAGCGCGATCAATCGTGATTCGTCGAGTTCGATCGCGGCCTGCAGCAGCCCCTGCTCGGCGCACGAAACAATCACGCCGGCGTTGACGAACTCGCCGCGCTCGACGCGCGGCACGACGCGCACGATCGCGTAGTCATACGTCAGCATTGCCACCCGGAGATCGCCGCTCTGCGGCGCCCGCCCCCGAGGGGGTCAGGCAAACTTGGGGCGTCCCGGCGTTTACTCGATGCGCGCACTGCGTGCCTCCTCGAAGAACGCGCGCGGCGCAGCGAGCCGTTCGGTCAGGAACCGGGCGTACGCGCTGCGGTGCGCCGCCTTGCTCGCGAACGAGGTTTCGTCTTCGAGCCAGGTGTCGGGGATCAGCGCGACGATCTCGGCGATGCGCGCCGGTGTGATCCGCTGCGTCATCCATGTGTCGGCCGCGTCGAGCTCGGTCGCGAACGGCAGCAGCACGTGGTCCTTGATCAGCGCGAACGGGCTGTTTGCACGCGCCATGAAGTCGCGCCAGTCGTGGTGGAAGTACAGCGCCGCGCCGTGGTCGATCAGCCAGAGCTTGCCGTGCCAGACCAGCATGTTGGTGTTGCGCGCGCTGCGGTCGAGGTTGCTGACGAAGGCGTCGAACCAGACGATGCGCGACTCGAGCTCGGCGGCCGGCTGCATTGCGAGCGGGTCGAACGTGACCGAGCCGGGCAGGTAGTCGAGCGCGAGGTTCAGGCCGCGGCTGCCTTGCACGAGGTCGGCGCTGGCGCGGATCAGGTCTTGAATCTCAGGATCGGGCTCGGTGCGCGCGAGTTCCGGATCGAGCTCGGCGAACACGATCTCGGGTACCGGCAGGCCGGCGGCGCGCATGCCTGCATTCTGCTGTAGGACGCGAACAGCCTCGCGACGGGGTCGTCTCCGACGCGACGCGCGACGGTGGCTGCGGATACTGATTTGATGGTGACGAAAATCCGCAAAGGTCAGGCGCCGGCCGAGTTGACGCGTGCCGAGTTCAGCGAACGATTCAACGTGCGCTTCTACGACCCGGCGTATGCCCCCGAAAGAGAAGCGATCGCGCGCCTCGAAGCGATCGCGTGGGACGCGGTGCAGCAAGGCCGCAAGGCGCCGATCACGAAGCCGGCCGGTCGCGGGTTCGCCGACCCGAGCTACGAAGTTTCTGTGCAGTGGCTCGACACGCGCCAGCGCCTGAAGGCCGCGCAGAAGCGCTGGCATGACACGAAGACCCAGTCGCGCATCCTCGTGATCTGCGGCAGTGCGCGCAACGACGGCACCTGCCCCGGCGAGATTTCGAAGACCTGGCGCTTCACCGAAAGCGCGCGCCAGGTCATCGAAGGCCTCGGTGTCGAGGCCGACGTGCTCGACTTGAGCCTCGTCACCTCGCAGTACGGCCGCAACATTCACCCGTGCAAGGGCTGCGTCTCGAGCGCGATGCCGCTGTGCCACTGGCCCTGCAGCTGCTACCCGAACCACGCGCTGAACCAGGCCGACGACTGGATGGCCGAAATCTACGAAAGCTGGGTCGCGGCGCACGGCGTGATCATCGCCGCGCCGACCTACTGGTACCAGTCGCCGAGCCCGCTGAAGCTGATGATCGACCGCATGGTTTGCGCCGATGGCGGCAACCCCGATGTGACCTCGACCCACGGCAAAAAAGTCGTCGAGGCGAAGCAGATCGAACAGAAGGGCTGGGACTTCCC
>JANXVK010000095.1 GCA_025351675.1 Rhizobacter sp. | reverse complement strand
CCGTTGTGACAGAGAGCATGCAACTCCCTCACTTGTATTTTGATCTTTTCCTTACAGTCACTTTTCTCAACACAGTATTGACCCCATTCGTTCAAACGACTAGAGTGTGTTGGTTGACCCTGTTTGTGACAATCTCTCATGTCCTCTATCAGCGATTCAACCACAGCAACAGCGGTGGTCAACCACAGGGGTGGGAACGAAAGTGGTGGCGGTAGTAGTAACAATTCCGTTCTTCCAATTGTGGATGTGATCCAGATTCAAGAAGCACTGCGTCACTTGGACGATGTGTACACAAACAATCTCGGACCCATGGAACGAGCACTGCAGTTAGCTTTGGAACGAGTCCGACACGAGGAACAATGTTTGGTGCAGGCGCTTCAGCACGGAGCGGCGTCAACAACCACAACAACGGACCACGGTGACGCACATCGACGGCGACGGCGTGAACTACGAGACACGCCTGGGTGACACCACCCAAACTCACCGCCTGCCGAGCAAGACGGTGATCTGGGCCGCCGGCGTGGCGGGTTCGGCGCTCGGCAAATCGCTCGCGGCCGGCGCCGGCGCCATGCTCGATCGCGCCGGCCGCGTGATCGTGCGGCCCGACCTGAGCCTGACCGGCTACCCCGAGATCACCGTGATCGGCGATCTGGCCTCGGCGATGAGCTACCCGGCCGATCCGGCAAAAGGCAAACCGACGCCGGTGCCCGGCGTCAGCCCCGGCGCGAAGCAGATGGGCCGCGCGGCCGCCGCGAACCTGCTGCGGCGGCTGAAAGGCGATGCGACCCAACCGTTCCGCTACATCGACTACGGCAACCTCGCGACCGTCGGTCGCAAGGCGGCGGTCGTCGACCTGACCGTGCCGTATGTCGGCGCGCTGCGCTTCTCCGGCTTCCTCGCCTGGCTGTTCTGGCTGTTCGCGCACATCTGGTTCCTGATCGGTTTTCGCAACCGGCTGATCGTGATGCTCGACTGGGGCTGGGCTTACTGGACCTACGAGCGCTCGGCGCGGGTGGTGGCCGAGCCGCCTTCGGCACCGCCGGCGATGGGCCCGCCGCACTGACGCAGCGGGCGGCTCGCGGCGAGCCTGTCACCGAGGAACAGGTCAGTGCCGACCTCGCCCGCGCCCAGCAGCTGCGCCAGTCCATCCTGCAGGCGGCGTTCGCTGGCCCCGCGACGACCGCTTCGGCAACGCAGCTTTCAATGCCACATTCGTGGCCGCGAAAGCCACAACCTTTGAGCGGGCGATGCTCATCGCAGACTGTTTCTCATTTCGAGAATAGAGAATCGATGCCCGAAGCGCGCCAGAACGGCGTACCATCCTCGTACTTTTTCTCATTTCGAGAAACAAGAAATGCCGAGAATCGCCAACCGCCAGATCGCCCTCAAGCCGCAAGACCTGTTCGTCGTGCTGGCGCTGCACAGCCGTGCCGAGCCGCCGGCCAGCCTGTACCCCGACTTGGCGGCGCTCACCGGCCTCGCGGTCTCGGCCGTGCATGCATCGCTGAAGCGCGCGGCGGCTTCCCGGCTGGTGCTGTTCCAGGAGCGCAAGCCGGTGGTGCTGAAGCCGGCGCTGCTCGAATTCATGGTGCACGGCGCACGCTACGCCTTCCCGCCCGTGCAGGGCGGGCTCACGCGCGGCGTGCCCACGGCCTATGCGGCGGCGCCGCTGAACGAGTCGATCGCACCCTCGGCCGACCCGCCGCCGGTGTGGCCGCACGCCAAGGGCTCGGTGCGCGGGCTGGCGCTCGCCCCGCTCTACCCTTCGGTGCCCGAAGCGGCGCTGAAGGATGCGGCGTTGTACGAGGCGCTCGCCCTGCTCGACGCGCTACGAATGGGGCAGGCGCGCGAGCGCAACGCGGCGCACGAGCTGCTGAAGGCGCGGTTCAAGTGAACGGGCGAGGCCCATGAACCCGAACGACCCGAACGTGGCCAAGGTCGAACTCATCGCGCAGGTGCTGGGCGAGTTGCGCGAGCAGGTGGTGTTCGTCGGCGGCTGCGCCGTGGGGCTGCCGCTCACCGACCCGGCCGCCGCCCCGCCGCGTGTGACCTACGACGTCGACCTGGTCGCTGAGGTCGCCGCGCTGCGCGGCTACCACCGGCTGGAGAGCGAGTTCTCGCGCCGCGGCTTCGTGCGCGACATGTCGGCCGATGCGCCGATCTGCCGCTGGCGTTACCAGCGCCTCGAAGTCGACCTGATGCCGACCGACCCCGCCGTGCTGGGTTTCGCCAACCGCTGGTACCCGCTGGCCGTGGCCGGC
>JANXVK010000060.1 GCA_025351675.1 Rhizobacter sp. | reverse complement strand
GTCGACGTGCAGGCGCGTGTCGTCCTTGCGCCAACTGGTTTCGCGGCCGGCCACGTCGACCGGGCGGAACGAGGTGTTGCCGCGCAACAGGTGTCCGCGGTAGTGCGGGAACAGCCGCAGCGCGAGCGCCTCGCTGCACTCGGTGTAGCGCACGATCATCGCGCGCAGCGCGAGCAGATCTGCCGGGTCGCCAGTTGCGCCGCGCATCTCGCCGTGCTCTGGCCCACTTTCCCAGCGCAGCGAGATGTTCTTAGCCTTGCCGTCGGCCCAGCGCGGGTCGAGAAACTTGCGTTCGGCCGGCGACAGCACGAACGGCAGGTGCGGAAAGCTCAGCACCGCACCACGCTCGAGCACCGGCTCGACGCCGCGCGTGGCGCCGCCGTCGCCCCAGGAGGTGTCGGGAAACTCGCGCACGATGTCCACCCGCGGCGCGGCGGAAGCACTTCGATCTTGCATGGGCCGCAGTCTACAAGTGCTCACACGGCCCGGGTGCGCCGCCCCCAAACTGCGCGCTCCTCGACTCTGCCCCTCTGCGCATGACCCGCGCCATTGCCTCGCTGTCGACCTCGCTCCGTCTGGTTTCCCTCGCCGTGCTGTTCGGCAGTGCGCTCGCGGCGTGCGGTGGCGGCGGTGGCGATGCGGCGGCTGGATCACCCGGGACGCAGCCGCCCGCACCCGCGCCGGTTCCTGCACCAGCACCAGCGCCTTCCGATGGCGCGCCGGCGGCCGGTTACGCCGGCGGCAGTTGCGCCGTCCCGGCGGCGGCGCAGGCGGCCGCGACGACGTCGCCCGACCATGTCGTCGGCACCGGCACGCCGGCGAGCTGCACCTCGGATGCGGTGGTCGCCGCGGTCGCTGCCGGCGGCGTCACGACCTTCAACTGCGGACCGGACCCGGTCACGATCACGCTGACGAAGACCGCGAAGGTCTTCAACGACAAGCCCAATGTCGTGCTCGATGGCGGCGGCAAGGTCACGCTCAGCGGCGGCGGCGCGCTGCGCATCCTGTACCAGAACACCTGCGATCCGGCCCAAGTCTGGACCAGCGCGCGCTGCGACATCCAGGACACGCCGCAGACCACGGTGCAGAACCTGACGTTGACCGACGGCAACAGCGCGGCGCAGACCTACGGCCGGGCCGACGTCTACGGCGGCGGCGCGATCTACGCGCGCGGGGGGCGCATGAAGATCGTCGGCTCGCGCTTCTTCCGCAACCAGTGCGAGGCGACCGGCCCCGATCTGGGCGGTGCCGCGGTGCGCGCGTTTGGCCCGTCGACGGCGGCGCCGGTGTACGTGGTCGGCAGCACCTTCGGCGGTGCCGCCGGCTACGGCGGCCAGTGCGCGAACGGCGGCGCGCTGAGCGGGCTGGGCGCCTCGTTCGCGGTAATCAACAGCCTGATCACGCACAACAAGGCGATCGGCAACGGCGCGAACCCGGCGAACGCCGGCACGCCGGGCGGCGGCAGCGGCGGTGCGATCTACATGGACGGCAACGCGATGCACCTGAGCCTGTGCGGCAGTTCGCTGCACGACAACAGCGCGAACGAAGGCGGCGGGGCGGTCTTCTACGTCAGCAACGATCTCACCGGCACGATGGCGATCGCCGACTCTGTGCTGCAGGCGAATCCGAGCGGCCGGTTCGAGACCGCCGGGCTGCCCGGCATCTTCGTGCTCGCGGCGCCGGGCCAGCCGGTCGTGACCCGCTCAACGATCGCGAAGTAACGCCGCTCGCAGGTTTCAAATCCGGTCGGCCTGCGGTGCGCGCCGCAGATCGGCCATGACCGGGCGCCACGAGATCAGCAACAGCAGCAAGGCCAATGGCACGGTCGTCACGTAGCCGGCGAACTGAAAGCCGAGCGCGCCGACGATCCCACCGACGAAGAACAGGCCGATCAGCAGGCCGTGCGTGCGCATCCGTTCGCGGTTCGCGCGAACCGGGGGCGAGCCGGGTTGCCGGTTGACGTAGACGAGCTTGCCGAGTTCGATGCCGAGGTCGGTGACCAGGCCAGTGACGTGCGTGGTGCGGATCTCGGCGCGCGAGATCTTGGTGATGACCGCGTTCTGCACGCCCATCAGGAAGCACAGCAGCAGCACCGTGACCGGCACCAGCAGCGCGGTCGCCAGGTTCAGGATGGCGCCCAGCAGGCCGAACAGGATCAGCGCAGCCGCCTCAAGCAGCAGCGGCAGCGCCCAGGCGCTGTGCAGCCGATGCCGCAGGCCCCAGTTCACCAGCACCGCGGTCGTCATCGCGCCGAGCAGAAAGCTCACCAACGACGCGAACGCGATCAGCACGAGGGTGGCGTCGCCGAGCACCAGGTGGTCGGCCATGCCCGAGACGATGCCGGTCATGTGCGAGGTGTACTGGCCGACCGCGAGAAAACCGCCGGCGTTCGTGGCACCGGCGATGAACGCCAGCATCGCGCCCAGCCGCAGGTTGTTGAGCGGTGTGCGCTGCAGGTCGGTCCAGCCGCGCAGGCCGGGCAACATCGTCGGCGCCGCGCCCGGCCTACCGGACCCGCATGCCCGGCAGCGCGCCGGGCCAGGGTTCGAGGATGTAGATGCCGGCGTCTGCCTTGTCGTCTGCGTGCGAGGCCGCGAGCACCATGCCTTCGCTGATGCCGAATTTCATCTTGCGCGGCGCGAGGTTGGCGACCATCACGGTGAACTTGCCGATCAGGTCGGCAGGCTGGTACGCCGACTGGATGCCGCTGAACACGTTGCGTGTTTTTCCTTCGCCCACGTCGAGCGTGAGCCGCAGCAGTTTGATCGAGCCTTCGACGAGTTCGCAGTTCTCGATCTTCGCGATGCGCAGATCGATCTTCGCGAAATCGTCGACATTGATTTCGGGGGCGATCGGCTCGCCGCCCGGGGGCGGAACTTCGACGGCAGTCGGTTCGATCAGCGCTTCGAGCTGCTTGGCGTCGACGCGTTGCATCAGGTGCTTGTAGTCGCCGATCGCGTGGCCACCGATGGCCCTTGACGCATCGGCGAACTGCAAAGGCTCGATCTTGAGGAAGGCCTCGACCTGCGCGGCCAGCGTCGGCAGCACCGGCTTCAGGTAGATCGTCAGCAGGCGGAAGGCCTCGATGCAGACCGAGCACACGTCGTGCAGCACGGCGGCGTTCTCGGGCTTCTTTGCGAGCTCCCACGGTTTGTTGTGGTCCACGAACTCGTTCACCCGGTCGGCCAGCAACATCACCTCGCGCAGCGCCTTGCCGAACTCGCGCTCTTCGTACAGTGCTTCGATCGTCGCGCAGTGGGCGCGCAGCCCGTCGAGCAGCGCGCGGCCTTCGACGCCGAGGTCGTACGAC
>JANXVK010000037.1 GCA_025351675.1 Rhizobacter sp. | reverse complement strand
GGCCCGGCCGGGCCTCGTCACAGGCCGCTTGCGACCAGCGTGCCGCTGACCGAGACGGCCGTTGACACGCCCACCGCGCCACCCTGCAGCGCGACGTTGGCGAACGTGAACGTGCGCAGGTCGGCCACGCGCGCGATGTTGGCGCAGGCTGGCACCAGCGGTTGCGAGCTGGCGGTCTCGTAGCAGTGGTAGACCGCCGCGCCGATGCCGGTGGTCACGGCCATCCTGGGCGCCACATCGCCGCGGAAGGTCACGGTGACCAAGCTGATGCTCGCCTGCGCCGGCGTGCCGAGCACGTCGAATATATAGGTGCGCTCGTCGTTGTCGGACGTGACCGAATCGTGCACCGGCGTGATGGCGCCGAGGGTCGGACTGGTCAACGTGCCTTGCGGCGTGGCGAACGTGACCGTGCCGGCGAACGTGGCGCCGCCCGAGAGCGCGGTCCCGCCGAACGTGATGCTGCCGCCGCGGGTGGTCTCGGCGAGTGTGACGTTGCAGGCCGTGTTGCAGCTCTGGAACGAGGCGACCGTGGTGCCGATGAAGGTGACGCCACTCGACACGAGGGTGCCGCCGGCGTCGAGGGTTTCGGCGCAGCCGATCGAGCGGCCGTCGACCAGCGCGATCGTGACCGAGCGGGTGCCGCCGTTGCCCGCGGCAGCGGCGGTGGCAATGCGGGCGTTGACCACCTCGGTTGAGGCGCCGTTGACCGTGAGTGCGCCGCGGGTACTGCGCGGCAGTTCGCGCGGGTGCCAAGCGGCGCCGCCGGCATCGCCAACGAGGGAGCCGCCGAGCGTGACGGTGCCGAGCACGACGCCGGTCAGCGCAACCGTGATTGGGTGCTCAGCGCCGGCCGCCGGCGTGATCGTGACGCCGCTGCGGGACGCGCAGAAATACTGCGCGTCGGAGTGGGTCAGCGGGTTGAAGTAGACGACGTCGATGTTGCCGTTCAGCTTCTTCGTGACCTTGACCGAGGTCGTATAGAGCGCGCTGGTGCCGTTGACGACGACGTTCTTGCGCAGAAAGGTGAAGCTCGTGCCCGAGGCCTCGGTCTCGATCTTGAAGCCATCGGCCTGCGGCGTGAACGTGCCGGGCGCAGCGCCGGTCGCGGTCACGCTTCCGGCGCTGCTGACCGTGGCGGGCGCCGGAGTCGGTGCGGGCGCGGGGCCGGTGTTGGCGCGGGGGTCGGCGCGGGTGTGGGAGCGAGCGCCGGGGTGGCGGGCGTTTCGCTCCCCCCCGCCGCCGCAGGCCGTCAGGGTGAACAAAGGGGCGACGGCGGCGATGCGCAAGGTCGAGCGGGTAGCGGTGAGCATGTGAAAGTCCTCGGGTTGGATGAACCATCGGAAGCACACCGACCTGCGGCCGGGTTGTGCCTTCCTTCCCCAGTACCGCCGCCCCCCGCCCGCGAAAGGCTCACGCACCGCAAAATAATGTGGCCGTGCCCATCACAATGCCGCGCATGACCGCGCCGCTGCCCGATTCCCTCGTTGCCGCTGAGCTGTTCGAGGTGCTCTACGACGAGTTGCGCCGGCGCGCCGCCGGGCAACTGCGGCAGGAGTCGCCGGGGCACACGTTGACTGCCACCGCGCTGTCGCACGAGGCTTGGTTCCGCATGGCCGCGCAGACCCACATGCAATGGGGGAGCCGCGCGCACTTTCTGTCGGTGGCGTCGATCATGATGCGGCGCATCCTCGTTAACCACGCGAGCGCGCGGCGTGCCGACAAGCGCGACGCCGCGCTCGTCTCGCCCACGCTGACCGAGGCGCAGCAAGTGGCGCACGGCAACTCGGCCGATGTGCTGGCGGTGCACGAGGCGCTGCAGGCGTTCGAGCGCATCGACCCGCGCGCCGCGCGCCTCGTCGAGCTGAAGTTCTTCGGCGGGCTCGAGAACGACGACGCCGCGCAGGTGCTGCGTGTCTCGCTGGCGACCGTCAAGCGCGACTGGGCACTGGCGCGGGCCTCGCTGTTGCGTGAACTGGGCGGCACCGCCGTGGCGCCGGCCTGAGAGTTGGTCTTCAATCGGAGCCGCGCGCGGGCACTACGGCCAGCGCATCAGCGTCACCAAGCATCGGCCGCGAACCGTTGGTCGGCCGGCGGGCAGTGCTCAGGGGGGCGCACGCTGTTGGACTCGCCCAGCCGGCATCACTGTTCGCCCCAGCGCTACGTGCCTTGGCGGGGGGCACATGGAACAGCGGCACGCATTGACTTTTCAAGCCCATTCGCAGCGGCCACTCAATTGTGGATCTGCTGGTAACATAAATCCCCAAACATTGCGCAATGGGTTGCGCGAGTTGTGCAACGCTCGAAATTCAAAACCATGAAAGAAAAAACGGCAGACCGAGTTTATAAAATAATCAGTATGTCCGCCTGTTTTGTCGGCAATAGCTTGACGATTATCGGCTGCATCGGACTACTTTTGGGCGGGATAGGCGTTTTCGACATGAATGTTTTTGCTATCGGCCTGTCCTCGGGTGTGAGAATCATCGGCACCGTGGCGATCGCGGGTTGTCTGTTGAGCGCCATCGGATATGGTCTCGCTGATCATGCCAAACGAAAGTAAGTCAACAACAGGAGCAGAAATGTTCAAGCGCTCGGACTATTTCATAATTTTGGCAGTCATGCTGTCGTTTATTATCTCGGCTTATCTGTGGTTCGTAGTCAAGGATCAACAACAGGCGATTTTCACGGCCATCTGGATACCTTCCATTTTCACGTTTGGTATCTATTTCAAACTGTGCGCGATGCTCGGATTGAAAAATGACTGAAACCAACCTCTTGATCGCCGCAATCCTGATTTTCACGATGCTGGTGATTGGTCTGGTTTCCACGGTGCTGGAGTTCAGAAGAATGCGCAGGAACGCCGCAGGCAAACCACCGGCGAACATCGACCAGCGCTGACGACTCGGGGCGCGTTCAGCCGGAACAACTGGCGCCTCGAGGCGCTGGCCGCGCGGATCGCGTTCGCGATCTCAACTCAACTCGACGCGAACGACCGGCCAACGCTCACGATTCGGCGACGCGGTCGCTGCTGTCGTCGCCGTCGCGCGCCAAGCGCTCGCTGCGCCAATACACGTCGTCGCCGCCGAGCCCGTCGAGGTTCGCGCGGTTGAGCACGCGGGCGAGCACGAACAGCAAGTCGGAAAGGCGGTTAAGGAAGTGACGCGGTTCGGCACGGACCGCATCCACGGCCGTCAGCGCGACCACCGCGCGTTCGGCGCGCCGTGCGATCGTGCGGCCCACATGCGCGAGCGCTGCACTGCGCGTGCCCGCGGGCAGGATGAACTCCTTCAGGCGCGGCAGCGCGGCGTTGTAATGTGCCAGCGCGTCGTCCAAGCGCAGCACGGCCTCCGCCTTCAGCAACTCGTAGCCGGGGATCGACAACTCGCCGCCGAGGTTGAACAGCTCGTGCTGGATCACGACCAGCAGGTCGCGCACGTCGTCGGGCAACGGCTCGGCGAGCAGTACGCCGAGCTGGGAGTTCAGCTCGTCGACATCGCCCATCGCCTGCACGCGCAGGTGGTCTTTGGAAACACGGGTGCCGTCGCCGAGGCCGGTCGTGCCGTCGTCGCCGGTGCGGGTTGCGATCTGGGTGAGTCGATTGGCCATGGCGCGATGCTAGCGCGCCGTGGCCGCACAATGGGCAACGCGCCGATGTTTGAACGGCCAAGGAGACACGCATGAACGCACCGCTGCCCGCCCACTTGTTGCCCCGCCTGGAGCCGCGCCCGGTGCCGGCCGCGATGCTCGAAGCGCTACAGTCGCACTTCGGCGCGCGTTGCTCGACCGCGATGGCGGTGCGCGAGCAGCATGGCCGCGACGAGTCGCCGATCGATGCGCCGCCGCCCGAGGCCGTTGTCTATTGCGAGAGCACCGACGACGTGGCCGCGGTCGTGAAGCTGGCTGATCAATACGCCGTGCCGGTCATCCCGTTCGGCGTCGGCTCGTCGCTCGAAGGGCACCTGCTGGCGGTGCAGGGCGGCATCAGCATCGACTTGTCGCGCATGAAACAGATCATCGCGGTGCATGCTGAAGACCTGACCGTGACCGTGCAGGCCGGCGTCACGCGCATGCAACTGAACAACGAAATCCGCCACACCGGCCTGTTCTTCCCGATCGACCCGGGCGCCGATGCGAGCTTGGGCGGCATGAGCGCGACCCGCGCGAGCGGGACGAACGCGGTGCGCTACGGCACGATGCGCGAGAACGTGCTCGGCCTCACGGTCGTCACCGCGAGCGGCGAGGTCATTCACACCGGTACGCGCGCGCGGAAGTCATCGGCGGGTTACGACCTGACGCGGCTGATGGTCGGCAGCGAAGGCACGCTCGGCGTGATGACCGAGATCACGCTGCGGCTGTACCCACTGCCCGAGGCGATCTCGGCGGCGACCTGCACCTTCCCGAGCATCGATGCGGCCGTGCGCACGACGATTCAGATCATCCAGATGGGCATCCCGATCGCGCGCTGCGAATTGCTCGATGCGCACGCCGTGCGCGCGGTGAATCGCCACGACAAGCTGACGCTGACCGAAGCGCCGCTGCTGCTGATGGAGTTTCACGGCAGCGCGGCGAGCGTGGCCGAACAGGCCGCGACGGTGCAGGACATCGCCAGCGAGTTCGGCGGCTCCGGTTTTCAATGGGCGACGACGCCCGAAGAGCGCACCAAGCTCTGGACCGCACGCCATCACGCCTACTTCGCCGGCGCGCAAATGAAGCCGGGCTGCCGCACGGTGAGCACGGACACCTGCGTACCGATCTCGCAACTGGCCGAGTGCGTGACAGCGGCCTCGGAGGCCGCCACCGCCGCAGGCATGCAGCACTACATCGTCGGCCATGTCGGCGACGGCAACTTCCACATCGCGTACCTCGTCGACCCGAAGATTTCGGCCGAGCGTGAGTTGGCCGAGAAACTGAATCACGAACTCGTGCAGCGCGCGATCGACGTGCAGGGCACGTGCAGCGGCGAGCATGGCATCGGGCTGCACAAGATGGAGTTCCTCGTCAACGAGGCGGGTGCCGGTGCGATCGAGATGATGCGCACACTCAAGCGTGCGCTCGACCCGAAGAACATCATGAACCCGGGGAAGATCTTTTCGCTTTAGATGACGCCCCCAGGTCGCCTTCGGCGCCCGCCCCCCCAAGGGGAGCTCAGGCCGCTTGGGGGCGGCCCGGCGCTGGGCCTGAGGTCAGTTCGCGGGTGCCGGCACTGACAGCGTCTGCTGGCTCGTGCCCGATGCATCGACGCTTTCGAGATGAACGCCGAAGCCCCACAGCCGGGCGACGTGCTTCAGCACCTCGTGCGAGCCCTCGTGCAGCGGCCGGTTGTTGTGCCGCGTGTGGCGCAGCGTCAGTGATCTGTCGCCGCGCAGGTTGACGTTCCAGACTTGGATGTCGGGCTCGCGCGAACTGAGGTCGTATTGCTTCGACAGCGCCTCGCGCAGCCGCTTGAATCCCGATGGATCGTGAATCGCCGAGACCTGCAGTTTCTCGGCTTTCTCGTCGTCGAGGATCGCGAACAGGCGCAGGTCGCGCATCAGCTTCGGCGACAGGTACTGGCCGATGAAACTTTCGTCTTTGAAGTTGCGCATCGCATGGTCTAGCGTCGGCAGCCAGGGCTGGCCGGCGAAGTTCGGGAACCACTCGCGGTCTTCGTCGGTCGGGTTCTCGCAGATGCGCTTGATGTCGGTGTACATCGCGAAACCGAGCGCGTACGGGTTGATGCCGCTGTACGCGCGGTGGCCGACCGGCGGCTGGTAGACGACGTTGGTGTGCGACTTCAGCCACTCGATCATCACGCCGTCGGTGAGGTGGCCGTCGTCGTACATCGTGTTCAGCAGGTGGTGGTGCCAGAACGTGGCCCAGCCTTCGTTCATCACCTGCGTCTGGCGCTGCGGGTAGAAATACTGCGCGATCTTGCGCACGATGCGCACGATCTCGCGCTGCCAGGGTTCGAGCAGCGGTGCGTTCTTCTCGATGAAGTACAGGATGTTTTCCTGCAGCTCGGCCGGGAAGCGCTTGGCCTCGGCGCCGCCTTCCGCCTTCTCGGGCTTCTTCGGCAGCGTGCGCCAGATGTCGTTGACTTGTGACTGCGCGTGTTCGAGGCGATCCTTGCGGCGCGCAAGTTCTTCGGCGAACGAGAGCTTGCTCGGCCGGCGATAGCGGTCGACGCCGTAGGTCTGCAGCGCGTGGCAGCTGTCGAGCAGCTCTTCGACCGGGCCGAGGCCGTGCTTCTCTTCGCACTCGGCGATGTAGTTCTTCGAGTAGACGAGGTAGTCGATGATCGACGACGCATCGGTCCACAGTTTGAACAGGTAGTTGCCCTTGAAGAAGCTGTTGTGGCCGTACGCGGCATGCGCGATCACGAGCGCCTGCATGGCAGTCGTGTTCTCCTCCATCAGGTAGCTGATGCAGGGGTCGGAGTTGATGACGATTTCGTAGGCCAAGCCCATGTGGCCGCGCTTGTAGTTCTTCTCGTTGGCGATGAACTCCTTGCCGTAGCTCCAGTGACGGTAGTTCACCGGCATACCCACCGAGGCATACGCATCCATCATCTGCTCGGCGGTGATGATCTCGAGCTGGTTCGCATAGGTGTCGAGGCCGAAGCGCTTCGCCGTCGCGCGGATCGCCTCGTGGTACTGCTCGATCAGCTCGAAGGTCCAGTCGCTCGGGTCGGGCAACGGCGCGGCCGGGCGCGGTCCGGGCGGGCGTGCCCATTGCAGCGGGCCGGCCTCGGCCTTGCGCCGATCGTGAGGATGCGGTGTCGGCGGCGCGACCGTGACGCGCCGTTCGCCGGGAAAGCCGCTCATGCTGTCTCCTTGTTCACGCTGTCGCTCCTTCCTTTTTGAACAACTCGCGGAACACCGGGTAAATCTGCGAGGCCTGCGTGACCTTGCGCATCGCGAAGCCGGGATGCGTCTCCTGCAGTCGCGAATACTCTTCCCACAGGTTCTGCTCTTCTTCCGCGACCTGCACGTAGGCGAAGTAGCGGCACACCGGCAGCAGGCTGTCAGTGAGCAGCTCGCGGCAGCGACCGCTGTCGTGATGCCAGTTGTCGCCGTCGCTGGCCTGTGCGCCGTAGATGTTCCACTCGGTCGGCGAGTAACGCGCCTTGATGATCTCGTCCATC
>JANXVK010000654.1 GCA_025351675.1 Rhizobacter sp. | reverse complement strand
CTCGACCTGACCGACGACGAACTCGCGAAGGAGCACCTGCGCCACATGGTCGGCGGCCGCAGCGCGCTCGCGCAGGACGAGCGGCTGTACCGCTTCGTCTTCCCCGAGCGCCCCGGGGCGCTGATGCGCTTTCTCTCCAGCATGCACCCGGGCTGGAACATCAGCCTGTTCCACTATCGCAACCAAGGCGCCGACCACGGCCGCATCCTCGTCGGGATCCAGGTGCCGCGCGACGACAAGAAGGGCTTCAAGGAATTTCTCGAGAGCCTGGCCTACCCCTGCGAGGACGAAACCGACAACCCGGTGTATCGGCTGTTCTTGCGTTGACCTTGCGTTGACCTTGCGTTGACCGTGCACTGATTGCACCCGAGCGGCCGGCGGCCCCACAATCCGCGCCTTGAGCCCAGTCTGAGTTCCACAGAATCAACGGACGCCCATGTCGGTCAATCGCTCGCTCATTTCCGCCACCTCGAACCCGCTGCTCGAACAGGCGCTGCGCAACAAGCTCGCCCGGCGCGCCGAAACCACCGGCGGCCTCGGCGAGCTCGAAGCGCTGGCGGTGCGGCTCGGGCTGATCCAAAACACGCTGAAGCCGCGCTTTCGCACGCCGCAGATCGCGATCTTCGCGGCCGACCACGGCCTCGCGGTCGAGGGGCTGAGCGTGGCCGGCAACCAGTCGACCGTGCTGCTGGCGCACCAGTTGCTGACCTCGCAGCTGCCGGTCGCGGTGTTCGCGCGCATTCAGGGGCTGGAGCTGTCGGTGGTGGACTGCGGCGTCTCCGACTCGGTCGCGCCGCACGCCCGACTGCTGGCGCGCAAGATTGCACATGGCACGCGCAACGCGCGAATCACGTCGGCGATGTCGCTCGATCAGGCGCACGCCGCCATTCGCGCCGGGATGGAGATCGCCGATTCGCTGGTCGGCAACGTCGTCGCCTGCGCCGGCATCGGTGTCGGCTCGCACGAAAGCGCGGCGCTGGTGCTGTCGCGCCTGTCGGGCGCGAACCTGTCGGACTTGCTCATTTCGGGGCCGGACATGGAAGAGGCGTACCTGTCGCACCTGCTCGCCGTGTTGCAGGGCGCGCAAGGCCGCCACAAAGACGTGACCGACCCGGTCGAGGTGCTGGCGGCATTCGGCGGCTTCGAAATGGCGATGATGGTCGGCGTGATGCTGGTGGCCGGCAGCAAGCGCCACCTGATCGTCGTCGACGGCATGCCGGCCTGCGCGGCGCTGATGGTCGCCGCGCGCATCGCGCCGGCCGTCACCGACTACTGCGTTTACTGCCGCAGCCACAGTCACGAGGGGCTGGACCAGACGCTCGCGCTGTTCCACGCCTCGGCCCTGCTCGAACTGGGCATGGAAAGCACCGACGGTACCGGCGCCACGCTCGCTTGGCCGCTAGTGCGCAGCGCCGCTGCACTGTTGACCGAAGTGGCCGAGGGCGAGGAGCCCGGCCCGACGCATCCGGGTGCGATGAATACCGGCACCGACCCGGCAACGCCCCTCTGAGGGGCGCGGCGCTTACTGGGTCAGCGCGCCCGCGTCGGTGCGCGGCGGCGCGACGGCGGTCGCCGGCATCGGAGCGGGCACGTACTGCGGCACCATCGCCGGCGGCGACGCGGGCATGCCGCCCATCTGCGAACCTGGCAGGCTGCCGGTGGCCGGGGGCACCGGCGGCGGCAATTCGAGCGTGATCGTGGGCGCGCCCTGGCCCGACGCGATCGAGGCCGTGCGCAGGCTGACCGACTTCAGCACCAAGTCACCATCGAGTGGCGCGCCGACGGCGTAGGCTTTCGGCATCTTGCCGTCGACCGCGATCAGCGCGACACCGTTCGAGACGCCCGCGCCGCCGGCGCCCGCGGTCTTCGGCGCGACGATGCCCAGCAGCCGGAACCGCGACGCCGCTTCGGGCGCGGCGCTCGTGGACGTCGGCGCGACCGGTGCGCTGCCGAGCAGGCGCGTCAGGTCGCCGCGCACGCCCGCGGCGTCGCCGACGGCGATCGCATACGCAGGTGCCGGCGCCGGGCGCACCAGCAGCCGCAAACCCCAGAACACCGCCGTGGCGGCCACCAAGGCCCAGATGACGAACGCGGAAAGTCGTGCGAGCATGCGCGATTATGATTCAAGCGACTTCAAACCCCGGCCCGAGTGCCGGCAGGAACACGACATGACGTTGGCTTCCCGCATCGGCGCACTGCGCGCCGTTTCTTCGCAAACCCGCGCGGCGCGGGGCTTTATGCTGATCGAGCTGATGGTGGTGCTGGTCATCATCGGCGTGCTCGCGGCGCTGATCGTGCCGAACGTGCTCGACCGCGCCGACGACGCGCGCGTGACGGCCGCACGTACCGACGTCAACAACCTGATGCAGGCGCTAAAACTTTACAAGCTCGACAACCAGCGCTACCCGAGCGCCGAACAGGGCCTGAACGCGCTGGCCGCCAAGCCGACCGTCGGCGCGATCCCGCCGAACTGGAAGCCCTACCTCGACAAGCTGCCGAACGACCCGTGGGGCCACGGCTACCAGTACGCGAACCCGGGATTGAAGGGCGAGATCGACGTCTACAGCTTCGGCGCCGACGGCGTGATCGGCGGCGAGGCGAAGAATGCCGACATCGGCTCCTGGCAATGATGGAGCCCCTCGTCGAACGAGTACGTTCGACGATCCCCCAAGGGGATACGGGCCGGCCGAGGTCCACGAAGTGGACCTCTTCGTGGCCGATGGCGGCCCGGCGCTCGGCCCGAGGCTCCGGTGCCGTCTCGCACAAGTACCCCCGCGGCTTCACGCTGATCGAGCTGATGGTCGTGGTCGCGCTGATCGCGATCGCCAGTGCGGTCGCCAGCTTGGCGCTGCGTGACCCGGCCTCGACCCGGCTCGAGCACGAGGGCGCGCGGCTGGTCGCGCTGCTCGAGGCGGCTCGCACCGAGGCCCGCGCCGCCGGCCTGAGGGCGAGCTGGGAGCCGCGCGCCGAACAGGAGGGCGTCGAGGGCTTCCGCTTCGTCGGCCTGCCGCCCGCCACCGACATGCCGACGCGCTGGCTCGCGCCCGGCGTCCGCGCCGAAGTGCCCGGCGCGCGCGCCGTGCAGCTCGGCCCCGAACCCTTGATCGGCGCACAACGCATCGTGCTGCACCTCAATGAGCAGAGCCTGACGCTGGCCACCGACGGGCTCGGTCCGTTCATCGTGGTCGACACCGACGCGCTGGCCGCGCCCCGCTCATGAACCCGCGCGCCGCGCCCGGCTTCACGCTGATCGAGGTGCTGGTCGCGCTGGCGATCGTCGCGATCACGCTCGGAGCCGGCATCAAGGCCGCCGGTGCGCTGACCGGCAACACCCAGCGCTTGGCCGACACCACCGCCGCTCAATGGTGCGCCGACAACCGGTTGACCGCGCTGCGCCTGAGCGGGCTCACGCCGCCGATCGGCGAGTCGACGTTCGAGTGCATCCAGCTCGGTCTGGCCTACCGCGGCATGCTCACGGTGCGACCGTCGAACCAGAACAACTTCGTGATCGTCGACGCGTCCGTCGCCGACGAAGCGGCGCGGCCGATCCTTCACCTCACCACGTTGCTGCGCAAATGAAACGGCGTGCCCAAGGCTTCACGCTGGTCGAGGTGCTGGTCGCGATGATGGTGATGGCGATCATGGCGGTGATGGCGTGGCAGGGCGTCGACGGCATCGTGCGTGCGCGCGACGCGAGTCAAGTCCGGCTCGAGCGGACGCTGCGCCTGAACACGGTGGTCGCGCAGTGGGACCAGGATTTGGCCTCGATCCAGGACAGCAGCGCCGTGCCGCAGGCGCTGGCCTGCGATGGCGGAAGCGTGCGCATGGTGCGGCGCACGCCCGAGGGGCTGCAGATCGTCGCGTGGTCGTTCCGCCCCGACGACAGCGGCGGCGCGTGGGTGCGCTGGGCCGGCCCGGCCGTGACCACCGCCGGCGCGTTGCAGGACAGCTGGCTGCGCAGTCTGCAGCTGCAAGGCAGCGAACCCGGTTCGCTGAAGGCGTTGACCGGCCTTGCCGGCTGGCAGGTGTACTTTTACCAAGGCAACGGTTGGGCCAACTGCCAGTCCACCGGCAACCAGGTCCCGTCGATCGTGGCGGGCGGCGCGAGCGCACCGGTGGCCGTGCGGACCGCCCTGCCCAGCGGCGTGCGCGCCGTGCTGAGCTTCGCCGGCGGCAGCGGCATGAACGGCGACCTGACCCGCGACAGCCTGGTCGGCCCCTGAGCGATGCGCACGCGCCTGATTCCGTTGCCCCCCGCGCATCGCCAGCGCGGCGCGGCGCTCCTGACCGCGATGATCATCGTCACGCTGGTGGCCACGCTGGCCAGCGCGATGGTCTGGCAGCAGTGGCGCGCGGTCCAGGTCGAGTCCGCGGAACGCGGCCGCACCCAAGCCGCCTGGATGGCCACCGCGGCGCTCGACATCGCCCGGCTCTACCTGCGCGAAGACCAGAAGAGCGGCCGGCCGACCGCGCTGACCGAGCCGTGGGCCACACCGCTCGAGGAGGCGCGTCTGTCGACGCTGCTCGCGGTCGACAAGTCGAACGCCGACAACAGCCCGGACGCCTTTCTCTCCGGCAACATCACCGACGTGCAGGCGCGCTACAACCTGACCAACCTGGTGGCGTCGGGGCAGGTGGTCCCGGGCCAGCTCGAAGCGCTGCGGCGACTCTGCCAGGCACTCGGCGTCGACGGCGGCGTGGCCGGCCGGATCGCCGCCGGCCTGCGCGACGCCGCAACGGCGTCGGGCGGCGCGCCGCTGCAGCCGATGACCGTGACGCAACTGGCTTGGCTCGGTATCGACGCCAGCGTCATCGCGACCTTGCGCCCGTATGTCGCGATCCTGCCGGTGAGCACGCCGGTGAACGTGAACACCGCGTCGAAGGAGGTGCTGACCGCCGTGATCGAGGGGCTGGACGCCGAGCGCGTGATCCAGATCCGCCAGCGCACGCCGTTCAAGTCGCCGGTCGAGCTGACCCGCCAGGGGCTGCTGCCGGCGGGAACGGTGCCGACCGCGAACGTCGGCGTCCGCTCCGACTTTTTCGAGGTGCGGGTGCGCCTGCGCATCGCCGACCGGGTGCTGACCGAACGCTCGGTCGTGCAGCGCCAGCCGACCGGCCAAATCAACGTGCTGCAGCGCGAGCGCATCGCCGGCCTCGAGCAGCTCGGCAGTTGAGCCGCACCTCGTCGTCCGGAACCGGCTGCGAGCCCGCGCCAACAACGCCTGCCAAGTCCTTGATTCGCTTCAACTTGTAAATCGCGCGTGCCTACAATGCGCGCGTAACCCCGAACCGCTCCCGCCCATGTCGACCCTCGTTGTCCAGATTCCGTCCCGCTCGCGCCTGCGCAGCAGCGCCGACGGCGCCGAAGCCGTGGCGAGCGGGCTGGCCACCGATTACAGCTATGTCAGCAGCCCCGACGGCTTGGCGCTCGAGGCGCAGGGCCACTGCGCCGCGTCGCTGCTGCCGAAGGCGACGACGGTGATCGCGGTGCTCGCCGACACCGATGTCAGCTGGCACCGCATCACGCTGCCGAAAGCGCCGGCCGCGCGCCTGCGCGCCGCGCTCGGCGGCGTGCTCGAAGACGCGCTGCTCGAAGACGCCGACGACGTCCATCTGGCGCTCGCGCCGTCGGCCGTGGCCGGGCTGCCGACCTGGGTGGCGGCGGTGTCGCGCCGCTGGCTGCGCACCGAGCTCGCAGCGCTCGAGAAGGCCGAGGTGTTCGTCGACCGCGTCGTGCCGATGTCCTGGCCCGACGACCCGCCGATCGGCCACTTCGCGGAGACCGAGGTCGACCCCGGCAGCGCCGCGCACGGCATCGCGCTGCACTGGGCCCACGCCGACGGCGTCGCCAGCATCCGCCTGCAGGGCGGCCTCGCGCGCGCGCTGGTGCCGGCGCCGGCGCCGGCCGAGACGCGCTGGAGCGCCACGCCCGGCGCTGTCGCGGCAGCCGAGCAGTGGCTCGGCGGCCCGGTGCGCGTGATGGCGCCGGGGCAGCGCCTGCTGCAGGCCGCGCGCAGCCTGTGGAACCTGCGCCAGTTCGATCTGGCGCGGCGCAATCGCGGCACCCGCGCGCTGGGCGACTCGCTGCGCAAATTCTTCAGCCCCGACTGGCGCCCGGTGCGCTGGGGCCTCGCGGCGCTGGTCGTCGCGCAGGTCGTCGGCCTGAACCTGTGGGCTTGGCACCAGCGCAACGCGATCGACGCGAAGCAGCTGGCGATGCAGACGCTGGTGAAGGCGACCTACCCGAACGTCAGCGTGCAAGACGTGCAGCGCGACGCCGATGCGGTGATGCAGCGCGAGACCCAGGCGCTGCGCACGATTGCCGGCAAGCCGGGTGATGTCGACCTCGAACCGATGCTCCAGGCCGCCGCCTCGGCTTGGCCGGCCGACCGCCCGCCGGTCGACACGATGCGCTTCGAGACCGGCCGGCTGACGTTGACAGCGCCGGGCTGGAGCGACGAGCAGGTGGGCCAGTTTCGCAGCCTGCTGCGCACCAGCGGCTGGGTGGTCGAGGCGACCGAGGGGCGCCTGACCCTGAGCCGGGCGCGTCCGGGAGCGAGTTCATGAGCGCGGCAAGCAGCGGCGCGGCGCCGGCCATGGCGAGCCTGCGCCAGCAGGCCGGCACCTGGTGGCGCGCCCGCACGCCGCGCGAGCGCCAGGCGGTCGCACTGGTCGGCCTCATCCTCGCCGTCTTCGGCGTCTGGAGCCTGCTGGTGCAACCGGCGCTGACCACTGCGCGCAGCGCGCCGGCGCAGCTCGACCAGCTCGACGCCCAGTACCAGCAGATGCAACGCATCGCCACCGAGAGCACAGCGCTGCGCGCCGCGCCCCGGGTCGCGCCGAGCCAGGCGCAAGCGGCGCTGAAGGCCGCGACCGACCGGCTCGGCGAGCGCGGCCGGCTCGTGATGCAAGGCGATCGCGCCACGCTGACGCTGTCGACCGGCGTCAGCCCCGAGGCGCTGCGCGGCTGGCTCGCCGAGGCGCGCAGCGGTGCGCGCGCGCGGCCGGTCGAAGCGCAGCTGCAGCGCGGCGCGCTCGGCTACACCGGCACGATCGGCGTGACGCTTGGAGCCGGCTCGTGATCCGCCTGCGGCGCAAGCGCACGCGGGGCCTGTTCGCGCCGACGGTCGCTGCAACCGGCTGGGGCGAATCGACCTTCGCCGAAATCTCGTGGGACAAGTCGCGCGGCGCGGCGCTGCGTTGGGCGATCGGCGGTGTCGCGATCGGCCTCGTCGTCGCGCTGATCGCGTTCGCGCCGGCCGCTTGGCTGGCCAACAGCGTCGCCGGGGCGACCGCGCAGCGCCTGCTGCTGGCCGACGCGCGCGGCACGATCTGGAACGGCAGCGCGCTGGCGGTGCTGACCGGCGGAGAGGGCAGCCGCGACGCCAGCTCGCTGCCCGGCCGCCTGAGCTGGACACTGCGCCCGAAGGGCCTCGGCCTGGAGCTCCGGCTGCTGCACGCCTGCTGCCTGAACGGCGCCGTGGCGCTGCAGGTCCGGCCGGGCTTCGGCCGCACCGCGTTCACACTGGTGCCGCCGGCGGGCTGGGTCGGCCAATGGCCGGCCGCGCTGCTCGGCGGCCTGGGCACGCCATTCAACACGATGCAGCTCGGCGGCTCGGTGCGGATCGAATCGAAGGGCCTGCGGATCGAATCGGTGCAGGGCCGCCTGATCGTCGACGGCAAAATCGACTTCAATATTGTCGAGGCCTCGTCGCGGCTGAGCACGCTGCAGTCGCTCGGCAGCTACCGCATG